>JAJCYL010000719.1 GCA_029262955.1 Cytophagales bacterium
AATTCTTAAAATGCTCTTTTAATGACTCCGAAACCATATTATTGCTAAGTCTTTTACCCTTATAAGCATAAGCTCCAGTTGATTTGCTCAGTCTCAAGTTATCCAGGTTCTCAGGTTGTTTCCAAATTCTATTATGATCTAAGAACGTCCGTACGTTTAATAAATCATTTAAGTTAATTGAGTACCTCTTTTTTAGATCTTGAGCTAGCAGTGAAGGGTTTCCAATATCTCCCCAAATAATTTTTGCCCAAATTTCGGCTTGGACCAGGTTCTCTCTTGTAACTTTTAATGCAGCTTCATTATAATCTACCCCAATCAACATAAGGGGATATTCATCCAAGACCTGACCACGATAGGTTTGACTTTGTATAACAGAAAACAAATGATGGAGGAATGCCCCATTTCCACACCCCATATCAAGAATTCCCTTTGGCTGCTCATCAATTGGTTTATTAAACAACTCAATGATTATTGAGTCAACAACTTTAAAGTAAGATGCATGAGCACCCCCGCTTCCCCATACATTCATTTCTCTGTCGACATGCTTTTCTTCTGTAGCCTCGCCCGAATTTTGGAGTATCATGGGATTTCCGAAAAGAAGTTCATCCAGCTTTCTAAGTGTAGGAATGTAGGACACGGTTACACCATAAGCACTTGCTCTTCTGGCATAAAACAACCCTTGTTGGGTAAATTCAAAAGATTCATCTTCTTTTATGAACCACTGGAGTTCTGTTAGAATATCCAATAACCTACCAAAACCGACGGGGTCCTTATGAAACTCTTCGGCCCTAAATCGGGTTTCCATAAAATACTTATGAAACATCCCGGTCATCCCAAGATGTACTAAAGTTGGGCCAACAATTATGCCTTCGATATGTGCCAATATTTGCTCCTGAATTCTCCTGGCAGTCTTGTCATCGGATAGGCTACTAATCAAAAGTTGATATCTTTTATATGCACTCTCAAGCTTCAAAAACGGCTCCATTTCGAATATCCTCTTGTGATATCTTTCCGAAATCTTAAGAAGATCTACAACATCGGCATACATCTCGACATAATTGAAAGCAATCTCTGAAACATCATTAATCTCGTATTTGATGTCATCAGTTTCATTATTCAAATGTTGTACAAGCCAGCCTTGTGAGCATAAAATCCTTAACGCCACATTGAGATACCCCTCATTAGCATCAAATTGACGAACGAGTTTACTCAAACTAACAATTTTTGATTCTAATAGATAATCGAGAACTCCGTGTTCTTTTAATGAATAAGCTGTAGGGGCTGTTACTATTCCATCTAAATGACGGAACAATTTATTCCGGTAATTGGACTGCTCTGATTTGGTAAGCATTTTTTAATTCAATCGTATTCAAACAAAAGACAGTACATTCTTATAAAGTTCATTTCTACAAAAAAAATGAAGTTCATTTGCTTAGTCATGTCTATCAAACCCATTGGCAAAATAGGTTTCATTCTCAAAGTTCCTGTTGATGGATGTTAGAATTCGTACCAATTCCTGGTAATCAGAGGGTGAAAGGCCTTCCCAACCTGTTTGCCTAATTTCGAGCACTACCGGTTTGGCTTTTGCAACCTTGTCATTACCCTCTTCTTTCATAAAGAGGTTGAATTTACGCCGGTCCGACCGATCACTTTTCCTTTCAATTAGGTTCTTTTTGCAAAGGATGTCAACTATTCGAGTCACCGTTGGAGCATCTTTGAAAATCTTATCACAAAGTTCATTCTGACTTATTCCATTGAACTTAATGAGTTGATCCAATACTACCCATTGATCAACAGTCAAATCAAGGTTTTCATCATTCAATCTTTTCTGTAAAGATTGCTTGATCTTTTTAGCTGTAACCTCAATAAGAAAGCCGTAGTGACCAGCTCCCGTAATTCCTTTCATTTGAACCGATTAACCATTAACCCGATAAAAAGCACTACAGAGTTCCTCTAAGTTCTTGCTCCCTTTCAATCGCCTCAAAAAGCGCCTTGAAGTTGCCTTTTCCAAATGACTGTGCTCCCTTCCTTTGAATAATTTCAAAAAACATGGTGGGACGTGGCTCTACAGGTTTGGTAAATATTTGGAGTAAATAGCCTTCATCGTCTCGGTCAATTAAAATTCCCAGCTCTTTTAAAGGCTCGAGATCTTCATCTATTGTACCAACTCGATCCAGCACCGTATCATAATAAACTGATGGAACCCTTAGAAATTCGACTCCTCTATCTCTTAAAGCAGTCACAGTCTCAATAATATTATCGGTAGCAACTGCAACATGTTGAACACCGGAATCGCCATAAAAATCAAGGTATTCTTCAACCTGTGATTTCTTCTTACCTTCTGCTGGTTCATTGATAGGAAATTTTATTCTACCATTCCCATTGCTCATCACTTTACTCATGAGTGCAGTGTAATCAGTCGAAATGTCCTTATCGTCAAATGACATTAATTGTGTAAAACCCATTACATGGCCATAGAAATCTACCCACTTATTCATTTCTCCCCAGCCAACGTTTCCTACCATATGATCAACATATTTTAAGCCGGTGTCAACTGGATTATAGTCCGTTTTCCATTCTTTAAAACCAGGCAGGAACACTCCACTATAATTCTTCCTTTCAATGAATAAGTGAACAGTTTCCCCATAAGTATGAATACCAGATTTCACTACTTCTCCAAACTGATCTTTTTCTACTGTGGGTTTCATAAATGATTTAGCTCCTCGCTTAGTGGTCTCTTCATAAGATATAGTAGCATCATCCACCCAAAGAGCAACTACTTTTAAACCATCCCCATGCTTGTCTATATGCTTACCAATTTCTGTTCCAGCTTTTAGGGGGCTAGAGAGTACCAATCTGATTTTATCTTGCATTAGAACATACGATTCAATCTCAGCGTTACCAGTTTCCAGACCAGAATAGGCCAAGGACTGAAAGCCAAAAGCCGTTTTATAATAGTGAGCTGCTTGTTTACAATTCCCAACATACAATTCGACATAATCAGTGCCATTGATGGGGAGAAAGTCTTCTGCCTCTGCAAAGATCTTTTTGGGTTCTTGGGATAATGTAGTAGTTGACATAATTTAATTGTTTTACTAACTATTAGTTAGCTAACAAAAATATAAAATATCGCCCTTAAAGTCAAGCTGCATTTCCATTCATAACATTTAACTTCAACTCTCGTTCGTAATTGCTGTATTTCGCCCAATTGACACTTTTATATTTAGTATGAAAAAGATATTATTAGTTGCTCCTGCCCTATCGCTCATTTTCTTTCAATGTGATGCACAAAACTTCAATCAGCTAACCCCTGAACAAGAAAAGATGTCACAATCAACCATGGATTTCGAGACTTACAATCCACCTTCCTCACTGGTTGTCCCCGAAAATTTGGTCACCAAGGCGAAATTTCCATTTATTGATGTGCATAATCATCAATTCAGAATGCCAGACATGGATCTATCCCAATTAGTCACAGAAATGGACGCCCTTAATATGCAGGTTCTGGTCAACCTTAGTGGACGTGGACGTGGAGATGAGGCGCATTTGAAGAATTCAATTAAAAATGCAAACGGAAATCAACCCAATAGATTCATAGTTTTTACCAATATTTCATCAGATGGAATTGATGAACCCGGATATAGTGAAAAGCTCGCTCAACAAATTGAGAATGATGTCAAAATGGGTGCAAACGGTTTAAAAATATACAAGAGTCTTGGTTTGAGGTGGACGGATAGCAAGGGGAATAGAATTGCAATTGATGACCCCCGATTAGATGCCGCCTGGGCCAAATGTGGCGAGCTTGGAATTCCAGTTTTAATTCATGCGGCCGATCCAATGCAATTTTGGCAACCGTTTGATGGCAACAACGAAAGGTGGTTGGAATTAAAAACAAGACCCGGGCGTAAGAGATCATCAACAGACCCGGCACCATTCGAACAAATTATTCAGGAGCAGCATAATATTTTTAAGAGACACCGCAATACGACCTTTATCAATGCGCATATGGGCTGGATGGCGAACGATCTAACAAAGCTTGGTAAGCATCTTGACGACAACCCAAATGTCAATGTCGAAATTGGGGCTGTCATTGCTGAATTAGGCCGTCAACCGAGAGCCGCAGGCAAATTCTTTGAAAAATATCAGGATCGCATACTCTTCGGAAAAGATGCCTATCACCCCGAAGAGTACTATACCTATTTTAGGGTGTTGGAAACAGCGGATGAATATTTTCCTTATTACAAGAAATATCATGCTTACTGGAAAATGTATGGCCTGGATTTACCAGACGCAATTCTGAAAAAGGTGTATTATAAAAATGCGCTAAGAATTGTACCCAATATTGACAAATCTGCATTTCCAGATTAATTATCAAATCTATCTACTACAACCTGGTGACTTTTTTGAAGGTTGAGCAACATTCCCATTTCTTTTATTCGATTGGAGGGATAGAATTGCAAAGCCCTACTGATTGATAGTTGCAGAAGCCTTTTCATATTCCAACTCAATAAAATATTTAATGGCCTGATTTAGAAATTAGAATTCTAAGAGGCTGACATGACTCTAATGTTATGCGTTTGGCAAGCCACTTTTGAAACTCTTATTATAAAAAGATTCAAACATGATGGAATGCAATGAATGCCCTTTAAATTTGCGCCAATTTGTACTAACCTATTTCCCCTCAATAAATGCCAAGAGATACGAGTATCAAGTCCGTCCTAATCATCGGGAGCGGCCCCATTGTCATTGGTCAGGCTTGTGAGTTTGACTATGCCGGCAGTCAAGCTTCCAGGTCCTTAAGAGAAGAAGGTATTGAGGTTACTCTCATCAATTCTAATCCGGCGACAATCATGACTGATCCGGTGACGGCAGACAATGTTTATTTAAAACCTCTCATCAAGCAATCAATTAGGGAGATCCTTGAAAAACACGAAATAGATGCAGTTCTGCCGACCATGGGGGGGCAGACTGCTTTGAACCTGGCGATTGAATGCCAACAAGCGGGTATCTGGGACAAGTATGGTGTCAAAATGATTGGAGTTGATATTGGAGCAATTGAAACCACTGAAGATCGGGAGAAATTCCGATTAAAAATGAAAGAAATTGGCGTTGGTGTTTGCAAGGGAGAGACTGCCACGTCGTTTCTGACAGGTAAAGAAATTGCGCAGGAAATTGGGTTCCCACTTGTAATCCGACCTTCATTCACTTTAGGTGGTACTGGTGGAGGCTTTGTAAATGATCCGGAAGAGTTCGACAATGCATTAAATAATGGCCTCCAGGCGTCCCCAATTCATGAGGTCCTTGTGGAGCAAAGTATCATGGGTTGGAAAGAGTTCGAATTGGAGCTGCTCCGGGACAACGTTGGCAATATCATCATCATCTGTTCAATTGAGAATTTCGACCCTATGGGTGTTCATACCGGTGACTCAATTACAGTTGCGCCCGCCATGACTCTACCTGATACGGTTTACCAGGAAATGCGGGACCTGGCAAAAACGATGATGAATGCAATTGGCCAATTTGCCGGTGGGTGTAATGTCCAGTTTTCAGTTCATCCTGATACGGATGAAATCATTGGCATCGAAATTAACCCCAGAGTATCGAGATCTTCTGCCCTTGCTTCAAAAGCGACAGGTTATCCCATCGCGAAAGTAGCAGCCAAATTGGCCATCGGGTATAATCTGGATGAACTTGAAAATCAAATAACCAAAACCACGTCCGCCTATTTTGAACCAGCACTTGACTACGTAATCGTCAAAGTTCCCCGTTGGAACTTTGACAAATTCAAGGGTTCGGACAGAAGACTTGGCCTTCAAATGAAATCGGTTGGAGAGGCAATGGGTATTGGAAGGAATTTCCAGGAAGCGTTGCAAAAGGCATGTCAATCCCTTGAAATTAAACGGAATGGACTTGGAGCAGATGGGCGTGAACTAAAAGATCAAGCGGCAATCCTTCACAGCCTTGAACACCCAAGTTGGAATAGACTTTTTCATATATATGATGCCTATAAACTAGGAATCTCTTCAAAAACTATTCAAAAACTTACGAAAATTGATCCCTGGTTTTTGAACCAGATTGAAGAATTAATCGATTTGGAAAAAGTTATTGAGAAGGACTCTATTGAGACCATTTCTAAAGAGTTATTGGCTGAAGCAAAGAAAAAAGGCTATGCAGACCGGCAAATTGCTCACTTATTAAAATGCTTAGAAAGCGAAGTCTGTAATAAACGCACCGAACTTGGAATCCAACGTGTGTACAAATTAGTTGATACATGTGCTGCTGAATTTGAAGCTCAAACACCCTATTACTATTCAACCTTCGCTGATGAAAATGAATCCATTGTAACCGATAAAAAGAAAATTGTGGTCTTAGGATCAGGGCCCAATAGAATTGGTCAGGGTATTGAATTTGATTACTCATGTGTACACGGGGTACTTGCCGCCAAAGAGGCAGGTTACGAAACCATCATGATCAACTGTAACCCTGAAACTGTTTCTACTGATTTTGATGTTGCTGATAAGCTCTATTTCGAACCGGTTTTCTGGGAACATATTTATGACATTATCCAACTTGAAAAGCCGGTTGGAGTGATCGTACAGCTCGGAGGTCAAACTGCACTTAAACTGGCCGAAAAACTCGACAGGTACGGTATCAAAATATTAGGTACAAGCTACGAAGCTCTCGATCTGGCCGAGGATCGCGGCCGATTTTCAGATTTATTGAAAGAGCTCAATATCCCCTATCCCGAATATGGCACCATTGAAGACGCAGAATCGGCGGTTGAATTATCGAAGGACATTGGATTCCCTTTATTGGTTCGACCTTCCTACGTTCTAGGAGGTCAGAGTATGAAAATCGTTATCAATGAGCAGGAGCTTGAGGAACACGTTGTTGATATTTTAAAAGATAAACCAGACGGAGTCATTCTATTGGACCATTTCCTTGAAGGAGCAATCGAAGCCGAAGCAGATGCTATTTGTGACGGAGAGGATGTGTACATCATTGGTATCATGCAGCACATTGAACCCGCTGGAATACACTCGGGTGATTCTTATGCGGTACTGCCTCCTTACAATCTGGGAGATTTCGTTATACGACAGATTGAAGACTACACCAAAAAAATTGCATTGGCTCTCAGAACCATTGGCGTGATTAACATCCAATTTGCAATCAAAAATGACAAGGTCTACATTATTGAAGCGAATCCAAGAGCCTCACGTACAGTACCTTTCATTTGTAAAGCATATGAGGAGCCATATATAAACTATGCCACTAAAATTATGCTGGGAGATAAAAAATTGAGTGACTTCAAATTCAACCCAAAAAAACATGGTTATGCTATAAAAGAACCCGTCTTTTCATTCGATAAGTTTCCCAATGTTAATAAGGAACTCGGTCCTGAAATGAAATCCACTGGTGAATCGATCTATTTTATTGACGACCTGATGGATGATTATTTCCTTAAAATCTACAATGAACGTAACTTCTACCTCAGTAGATAAGTTATATTAGTAATTCAAAGATTAAATAATGCTGAAATTTCTGCTCATAATATTCTTAGTTGGCTATGTACTCTTGAGAGTTGGTGGATTCATTTTCAAATTGTTTCTATCAGGTCTCGGCAATGGTCAGCGTCAGGGCAATTTTAATTCTCAAACACATCGTCAACAACCAAAAAAGAAAGCTCCTGGAAGCAATCTTAATATTGAACACGTTCCTCAGGACAAAAAAAGTCCCGACAAGAGCTTCAACGATGGTGAATATGTAGATTATGAGGAAGTGAAATAACACTGCCTCTTGCCTTGGTGATTGACCAAAATTAATCCATATCTTTGACGCCCCAATTCTAACCTATGGCTTGGTTTACAAGAAAAGAGAAAGGCATTAGCACACCGACTGCTCAAAAAAAAGAAGCACCTGACGGTTTGTGGTATAAAACACCTAGTGGCACGATAGTGCACAATAGGGAATTGCGTAACAACTGTTATGTTAGTCCTGACGACGGCTATCATGTAAGAATTGGATCAGCCGAGTATTTTGAGATTCTTTTTGACAATAATAAATTTACTGAGCTAGACGAGAACCTCACTTCAGGAAATCCGCTACATTTCTCAGATTCCAAACCTTACCAACAACGAATCACTGATTCCCAAAAGAAATCCGGACTGAAAGATGCCGTGAGAACAGCAGTCGGTAAAATGAATGGTACTGACCTCGTAGTAGGATGTATGGATTTTGCCTTTATTGGTGGATCCATGGGTTCTGTGGTGGGTGAAAAAATTGCCAGGGCAATAGACTACTCATTGAAAAAGAAAATTCCGTTTCTTATGATCTCCAAGTCAGGCGGTGCCCGAATGATGGAAGCTGGATTTTCATTGATGCAAATGGCCAAAACATCAGCAAGACTTGCGCTGCTTTCAGAAGCCAAAATACCTTACATATCACTACTTACAGATCCAACTACCGGAGGTGTAACCGCTTCATATGCTATGTTAGGAGACTTTAATATTGCAGAGCCTGGCTCTCTGATTGGTTTTGCCGGTCCACGTGTAATTAGAGAAACCATTGGAAAAGATCTTCCTAAAGGATTTCAAAGTGCAGAGTTCGTATTGGAACATGGTTTTCTTGATTTTATAATAGATAGGAGAAATCTCAAAAACAAGTTAACTAAGCTTCTTAAAATGCTGGAGTAGCAAACCTCATTAACTCTTTGACTTTGTTGTCGTATACGGGTTAACCAAGACTAATTATTTTGATACTACTAGATTGGTTTAATGTCCTGCTCATCGGTGGTGCGCTCCAGGGAGTTTTCCTACTCTTTGCGATCAATTCCCTAAAGGATAAAAATGGAGGTGCCAATAAATATCTATCCTTACTCATTCTGTTAATTACGCTGGCCCTATTGGGTAGGTTATCTTTCGAAGATGAGCTTTTACAACAATACCCTCAGATATATATGCTCCCCGATTTCGTGCTATTTTTATTCGGGCCTATTCTTTATCTCTATGTAAACACACTGTTAACAAAAGATAACCGAATACCGTGGCAACACTTTATTCTTGCAGGAGTACACTATATATACATGCTGTTTATTGGGCTCAGATCTTCAGAAGCCATCTGGGAATTAATCTTCAGTGGGATATTAGTATTACCCATGTATATATTAATGACTCTCGGAATTATTCAAAATGCTTTTTATCTCGGTTTGAGCTATAAAAAACTTTTTAAATATCAGAATGAGGTCAGGGACAATATTTCTTACGATGCCCGTATCTCATATCTACATTTTGTACTGGGACTTATTCTTATCTGCATACTAACATGGGGTTCTGTTTTATTAATGAATTCAATTGCTGGAGAAAGCCCCAACCTCCAGGCTTATAAAGTTATCTGGATCAGCCTTACCTTTCTTGTTTATGTTATGGGATTCTTTGCTATGAAGCAGCCTGAGATTTTTAAGATTCCGGTCACTCTCCAAAAGTATAAAGGTTCGACATTAAGTGAGGACGACATTCGGAGAATAAGCGTCGAATTGGACAGGTTAATGCAAACTAAAAAACCCTACCTTAATCCTAAACTGACAAAAGCAGAATTGGCCAATTTAGCTGATACAAACACATCAAATATTTCCAGGGTAATCAACGAAGGGTTCGGTAAAAACTTTTTTGATTTCGTAAACGCTTATAGAATACAGGAATTTATTCGGCTTGTCAAAGGAGAAGACCATGGCAATTACACCTTTCTTGCCATTGCAGAAGAGGTAGGATTTAATTCAAAAACTACCTTTAACACTTCCTTCAAAAAGCTCACTAATTATTCGCCGCGTGAATATTTTAAAGTGGCCAATCACAGCTCTGAAGAATTGATAAGCTTCCAATCTTAACTAAGAAGTACGGCTTTCTAATCCCGAACCTTTTAGCCCAACTATTTTTAGCCTTCTGTTAATGGGTCCCGTTTGCTTTGATTGAAACAAATATTCAATCAATTTAAAACAATCATGAAAAATCTATTGATTACCACATTAACAATCCTAAGCCTAGTCTTAGTTGGATCATTTGCAGTTAATGGCAAGGAAAGTTCAAAAACGAAACCACAAGCTAAGTCCAAATTCGGTGAAGAAATGGTTGCCATATTCCAAAATCAAAAGGCCTACACCATTGAAGTCATCAATCAAATGCCTGAGAATAAATTCAACTACCGCCCAGCAGAAGAAGTCCGTTCATTTGCAGAACTATTTAAGCATATTGCTGGCTCTTTCCGCTTACAACAAAAAGTTTTGAAGGGAGAGTTTACTACACCCGATCAGGAATTTCCGGCGGTGCAACAATTGGAAAAAGCGGAAATGTCGAAGCAATCAATAGCAGATTTGGTCTCCGATGAATTTGATAATTTCATTGACATTATAGCCAATATGAGTGAGAAAGACCTGAAAGAAACGTTCACCTTCAGTTTTATCCCGGGTGCACCTGTGAAATCAAATCGTGAAATATTCGTTTTTGCAAGAGATCATCTAACTCATCATCGGGGGCAGGCAACTACTTATCTTCGGCTTAACGGAATTAAGCCAGCACAGTACCGACCCTGGTAAATCGAGTTTTTTTTGACAGGTTTGGGTTTAGTAAGGCATCGAGAATCTCGATGCCTTTTTTATTGCTCTTAAAACCATACATGTTTTATTGATTTCAAGGTTTAACTTTACAAGAGCTTACACATGAGCCATGATTGAGAAGTTAGAAGAGATTAAGCACCGTTTCGAAGAGGTCAGTCAACTGATCGTGCAACCGGAATCAATGGCGGATATGAAGAAGTATTCGAAATTGAATAAGGAGTACAAGGATCTTGAGAAAATCGTGAAGAAGTTTGATGAACTTCAAAAGACCATTGCAGATTTAGCAGGTGCCAAAGAGCTTCTTTCAAATGAAAAGGATTCTGAACTGAAGGAAATGGCGAAGACGGAGATAGAAGAGCTTGAGCCTAAAAAGGAAAGAATTGATGAAGAACTCAAAGAACTCTTAATCCCACAGGACCCCAACGATAGCAAAAATGTGGTACTTGAAATTAGAGGAGGAACAGGAGGCGATGAAGCAGCCATTTTCGCAGGTGATTTATTTAGGATGTATCAACTCTTCTCTGAATCTCAGGGTTGGAATCTTTCCATTTTAAACTTGAACGAGGGGACTTCAGGTGGATACAAAGAAATAGTTGCATCCGTAACTGGTGAGGACGTTTATGCCAAATTAAAATTCGAATCAGGCGTTCACCGTGTTCAGCGAGTGCCGGCCACGGAAACACAGGGTAGAGTTCATACATCAGCTGCTACAGTTGCAATATTACCAGAGGCCGAAGAAGTGGATGTAGAAGTGGATATGAAAGATGTGAGACGAGACACATTCAGAGCCTCAGGAGCCGGTGGCCAGCATGTAAACAAAACGGAGTCAGCAGTCAGATTGACACATTTACCTTCAGGTTTAGTTGTCGAATGCCAGGATGGACGTTCACAACATCAAAATTTCGATAAAGCGTTGACTGTTTTAAGGTCACGGCTTTTTGAAATAGAGTTAAAGAAACAGCAGGCTGAAATTGCGGGTCAGAGAAAGTCTATGGTAGGCAGTGGAGACCGTTCCGACAAAATTAGGACTTATAACTATCCTCAAAGTAGAGTGACCGATCACCGCATCGGGTATTCGACTCACAACCTCCCTTCCGTAATGAATGGTGATTTAGGTGATTTCATTGAACAACTTAGAATTGCTGAAAATGCGGAGAAAATGAAAGAAGGTAGTGAGGTACAATAATTAGTTTGTTGATAAGTTAGGTGAGTAACGTGATCCTCCGAAACGCTTTATTAATTTCTATAGTACTGTCACTTGCAATATGGTCTTGCACACCTGAACAAGAAATTATTGATAATTCCCCAGGGGATATACTTTTACTATCGACTGATACGCTATTATTTGATACACTTTTCACCAGTGTAGGTAGTGTAACAAGAAGACTAAGGATTTCCAATAAGAATAGACATGCCATCAAAATCGCCAACATCAGTTTGGAGGGAGGCCCCTCTTCACCATATAATATTATTGTCAATGGTGACAAGGGATTCTCTTTTGATGACGTGGTGATTTTTGGCGGAGACAGCCTTCTAATTCTCGTTGAAATAACCATTGATCCCAGAAATGAAGATTTACCCTTTCTTGTAAAAGATTCTATCTCTATCGATCAGGGCAATTTCCAGCAATATGTTAAATTGATTAGCTGGGGACAAGACGCCAACTTCTTAAAGAATGTAATCTTGAATTGCAATGAGACCTGGACGGCCGAAAGGCCCTATGTCATTGTCGAGGGGGTATTAGTAGATTCACTCTGCACCCTGACGATTGAAAAAGGAGTCAGAGTCCTATTCGACAATAACTCATCACTTTTTGTTCAAGGCAGCCTTAAAGTTAAAGGGGACACGTCTGACCAGGTGATTTTTAGAAGTATCCGCAGTGATGGTATTTTTGAAAATACTGCGGGCCAATGGGGAGGAATTTTCTTTTTAGAAGGTAGCAAGTCTAATATTATCGATAATGCAATTATAAGCAATGGCCAATTTGGCCTACGAGTTGGAACACCAGATGAGGACAATATTCCAGATGTTGTAGTAAGTAATACTGTGATAGAAAACATGTCTGAGGCTGGTATACTGGCCATTTCCTCCGATATCGACGCACGAAACACCTTAGTCTTCAACTGCGGTTCTTATATGATTGGAAATTTTGCCGGCGGCAATTACAATTACTATCACTGCACATTTACTAATGACCTTAACGACTTCCGTAGAGATGAGTCCTCCGTTCAATTTTCAGATAACCTTATCTTAGCAGATAATTCAATTCTTAGAGAAGACCTTCATCTGGAAATTGTCAACACCATTATTTGGGGTAATCTTGAAGATGAGCTATTAATTAGCCTCGAAGGGCAAACAAACTCCAGTTTGGTCCTTCAAAACAACATTATTCGATCAACACTGGCAGATTTTGATACCAATGGCAATTTAATTGGGCAAGATTTGAACTTTCCAGGATTTGTGAGCCCGTTTCAACGTGAATATGCAATTGATTCACTTTCTATAGCACGAAATGCAGGAATAGATTTAGGCATTGAATTCGACATACGTGGCTTTGCGAGAGATGATCGGCCAGATATTGGTGCATTTGAAAGAATTGATCCAGAATAATAATGACCAGCATTCAAAAGAGTTTTAGTCTTCCGGCTTTTTCAAGAGGGTTTCATCTGATCACTGATTTAGTTTTGCAAGAACTTCCGGAAATTAAGGAAGTCAATTCGGGGCTCTTTCAACTTTTTATAAAACATACTTCCGCAAGCCTTACAATCAATGAAAACGCCGATCCAACGGTGAGAATGGATTTTGAATCTCATTTCAATCACAGTGTGCCTGAAAGTGCACCTTACTACAAGCACACCTATGAGGGGCCTGATGATATGCCAGCACACATTAAAGCATCATTATTGGGTAATTCGATTTCGATACCCATCACGGATGGTCATCTTAATCTTGGTACCTGGCAAGGGATTTACCTCTGCGAACATCGCGATTATGGAGGTTCAAGAAAGCTGGTTGCAACAATTTTATCTTAACGTCATGTCTCTAGTACAAATTAGGGTGCAATTTTTGCAACTTTGTCCGCTTTTAATGCCGTATAACCAGTTTTAATGAGAATCCTTGCTTTATCCCTTATTCTGTTTTCCAGTCAATTGGCGTTTGCCGATAGAAATAAGCAAGCACTTAAAGCATTAGAGAAGGGTGAATTTGAAGAAGTTGAAATACAACTTATCAAGTCACTTCAGAAATATCCCATAAACCCTGGTGCCAATTACATCTACTCTCTATTATACACCACCAATTCTTTCAATAAGTATAATTTAGATTCTGCATACTTGTTTGTCTTAAAAGCCAAAGAAGAGCTCAATATAGCAGATGAAAAAGTTCTTAAGGAGCTAGAGAAAAATTCGATTACTAAAAATGACTTCGACATTCAACAGACTCTGATCGAAAAGTTGGCTTTTGAACGGGCTTTAGTGCTAAATACCATTTCAGATTACGAGTATTTTATGGAGTTTTTCAAGGTTGCTGATCAAGTACCTGAAGCTTTACAAAAGAGAAATGTCTTGATCTATGAAGAAGTGCAAGTCATCAATACCTGGCAAGCCTATAAAAATTTTATAGAGCAATTTCCCTCTGCAGAACAGGTCGGTTTGGCGGAAAGGTCTTATCAAAGGCTACTATATCTCGATCAAACCGATGATGGGAAATTGGCGAGTCTGCAAAATTTTCTAAAGGAACATCCTGATAATGAACACCGAACTGAAACCGAAAGGAAGATCTTAAACATTCGAGCCGGTTTAAATCGCCCTACAGATTATGTGAATTTCTTAAACGATTATCCCAATTCCTTTTGGACAAAGGAGGTGACAAAGCGTTTCTTTCATTTGGACAAAGACTTTTATGATTTAAGTAATTACAACGCTTATACGAATAACCAAATTACTAAGGACTCCTTGAATGAAGTTATCGAATTGAATAGCACATCCATTCTTCCTATTTATGAAGCTGGCCAATATGGTTTTATGACCATAAATGGTAAAGTCATTCTAAAACCCCAATTTGAGTATGTCAAAGAGGAGTATTTATGTGGAAAAATCCAGTCTGATATTCTGGAAGTAAAAGGAAACGGATCAATACAACTTATTAACTATACTGGCACTCCAATCTATCAAGATGGATTTGATCAAACCACTGATTTAAAAGGTGGGTTTGTGAAAATGAGGAAAAATGGAAGATACGGTCTTTGGCATAAGAGTGGTTTTGATATTTTGGAAGCGAGGTTCGAAGACATTGAGCTTCTCAACTCAAATCTCCTAAAAGTTAAGGTCAATGGGAAGTGGGCACTGTACTCAGTTTTTGGTGAAGAGTTCCTAAAACCTCAGTTTGATGACATCTATTTGGTTAAAGACTTTTGGATCTTCCAAAAGAAGGGTCTACTTGCGGTTGTCAACCTGGACTATTTAGAGCCGCTAACTGATGGAAATAGTGTGTCGTTAGATTTCAAATTTGATGAAGTCGAGCTAGTAAAAGACAATTATTTACTATGCTACAGCGGTAATCTTGAGAGCCTCATCAATGAGGACCTTGGCATTGTGATCAATTCCTCCGACCAAACTATCATCCCAATGCGTGACAACTGGATGGTTAAAAGAGATAGTGGCTATTCCTATTACCACGAAGAAAATGATTTCTTTCTTGAAGAGTCCTTTCGGGACATTTCTTTTAGTAAAAATTGGTTCGCCTTTAAAAGAGATTCTACATGGACTCTACTAAGTGAGGGTTTTGGGTTTGAACCTCGGTTTGAGCAAGACTCGGTAACTGTTCTGAATGACAACATGGTCTTTTTCCAAAAAGGAGATACTTCGAGACTGGCTTTTTATCCAAACAGACTGGTTGAAATTCGCCCTGGAGATCAATTGGAATTGATGGGGACCATGACTGCTAAAGACAGTTCACAATTTTTGCTTATCAAAAATGACGATATAGAGAGAGTATATGCTGAAAATGGGGAATTTAAGTTCAACAGTAAATATGATCATGTTGACTACCTCTCATCCGGGTATTTCTCGTATGAATGGCGAGGGAAAAAGGGAATTCTTAACTCAAATGGAAGAATAGTTTTAAAAGCTGAATTTGATGGAATTGGACAGGTTATTGACAGCATTGCTCCAGTTTTATTCAAAGGAAAATTCGGCTATTACGACCTTTACAAGGAAACACTTCTTAAACCAAACTACTTAAAACGAATTAAAAAATACAACCAACTTTATCAAGTGGCGCTAACAGAAGATGGTTATGGCTTCCTATCTCAAACTGGCGAAGAAATCTCAGCATTTGAGTTTACAGAAATTGACTTTTGGAATGATTCAGTGGCACTCGTAAAAAATGATAGCTGGGCATTATACCATGTAGAGAATGAAGAAATGATAGTGGAAGGAATTCAACGTGTTGATTATATACAAGATAATGAAGAGGAAAAGGTAGCCTATCTGCTAACTGATAAAGGTTTTGGCATTTTTAGTAATATCCGAGGAGAGATATTAAGCCCTTCATTCAACAATATTATCAATTTAGGAACTGCGGAAGAACCCCTGTTTTTCGCAGAAAAACATGTACCTGAGGCTGATTTCTATGTGATTGTTTATGCCAATGCTCAGGGCGAAACTATTCGCAGCCAGGCTTTTAGGGCAGATGAATATGAGATGATACTTTGTGAGAATTGATGCGTTTCAAAATGTGTCAATGTTTGGTATTTCAACAACCCAACTTTTAACATCAAAACATAAATACTATATCACTTATTCGCCAGTTGCCCACATGCGGCATCAATGTCCTTGCCTCTGCTCCTCCTGACATTCACATTAACTTCGCGACTTTCAAGGTATGTGCAAAATTGATCAATGCGATCTTCGTCAGCATTTTTAAAATCAGCTTCTGAAATGGGGTTGTATTCAATCAAATTGACTTTCGATGGTACTTGTTTAGTAAAGCGAAAAAGTTCTTCTGCATCCTCCAGCGTATCATTAAAATTATTAAAAACAATGTATTCAAAGGTTACTCGAGTTCTGGTCTTTTTAAAGAAGTACTGCAACGCTGCTTGAAGATTTGGAAGCGAGTTGGTCTCGTTTATTGGCATAATTTGATCTCTCTTCTTGTCATTTGCCGCATGGAGAGAAAGAGCCAGATTGAATTTCACTGAATCATCGGCCAATTTCTTAATCATTTTAGCAATACCAGCTGTTGATACAGTGATCCGCCTGGGAGACATACCCAGACCCGTGGGTGAAGTTATGTGTTCTATGGATTTTAGCACATTTGCATAATTCAACAACGGCTCACCCATACCCATGTAAACAATATTGCTTAGCCGTTGATTATAGTGCACTTCAGCCTGTTTGCTTATTTCCACCACCTGATCGTATATCTCCGCTGCATCCAGGTTGCGTTTTCTATCCATATACCCCGTCGCACAGAATTTACAGCTTAATGAGCAGCCAACTTGTGATGATACACAGGCAGTCATTCTATCATCTGCCGGAATGAGGACACCTTCCACTAAATGTCCATCATGAAGCTTGAATGCCGATTTGATTGTATCGTCACTACTTACCTGTTTTTGATCAATTACCACTGGCCTGATTGAATAATTCCCTTTTAGAAATTCCCGGGTTTCCAACGAAAGGTTAGTCATCTCATCAAAGCTCTTAGCAGACTTCTTCCACAGCCATTCGTGAATTTGCTTAGCCCGAAATGATTTCTCCCCACTATCGAGAAAAAATTGTGTCAATTGATCTAAGGATAAAGTGCGGATATCTTGCATGAAGAGCAAAGATAAAGCTTTGGTTTACAGTCTCAGAAGAACGTTAATTACTGCTATATTTAAAGCAATTCCGTAGGACGAACTTTTATGCAAATTCTGGTTAATTGGATTGATAGGCTCAATGAGAAAGTTGGAAACGCCATAGCATGGCTCACCAGCCTATTGGTTTGGATAATGTGCCTGGATGTTTTGATGCGTTATGTACTGAACGTGAGTTTTGCTGGTCTATTCGAACTAGAATGGCACATTTTTGCCCTTATTTTTCTCCTGGGTGCTGCGTTTACATTGAAGAATGACAAGCATGTCAGGGTCGATGTCTTTTATAGCCAATATTCCGAAAGAGGAAAAGCCTGGGTCAATTTGATTGGTACTATTATTTTTCTTGTTCCATTTTGTATCGTAGTAATAAAATCGTCCATTCCCTTTGTTATCAGCAGCTTCAATATACTAGAAGGATCTCCAGACCCTGGTGGCCTGCCACTAAGGTTTATAGTTAAATCGGCGATACCTGTGGGCTTCAGCCTTCTACTCCTTCAGGCAACTAGTTTAATAATAAAATCAGTTTTGATCATTCAGGGAAAGGGTCCATCGAATGTCTGAAGCGCTGCCTCTATTCTTATTTGGCTTGATTTTCGTACTCATTTTGATTGGCTATCCGGTGGCCTTTACTCTGGGAGGGCTTTCAATATTTATCGGAGTTCTGGTATTCGACATAGATTTCTTCTATTTACTCTCTCTCAGAATTTCTGGGACAATGAGCAACTTCGTTTTAATAGCAGTGCCGCTCTTTGTCTATATGGGGATAATGCTGGAGAAATCGGGGCTGGCCGAAAGTCTATTAGAAACAATGGCATTACTCTTTGGAAAGTTTCGAGGAGGCCTGGCAATATCCGTCGTTGTAGTTGGTGCTATGTTAGCCGCTTCCACTGGTATTGTGGGAGCCACGGTAATAACTATGGGGTTAATAAGTCTGCCCACAATGCTAAAACGAGGCTATAGCCCTGAAATCGCAACCGGTACAATTGCTTCTGCAGGAACATTGGGCCAAATTATTCCACCATCAGTTGTCCTCGTTCTCCTGGGAAGTGTTTTGAATGTATCAGTTGGTGACTTGTTTACTGCGGCTATTATCCCGGGTTTTACACTGGTTGCATTATATGTCTTATACATCATTATCTACTCCAAAATCAAACCTGAAAATGCACCTTGTATGCCAGAAGAGGAGATAAAGAAATTTAGAGAGAAAGGAATGGTCGGTCGTATAATAAAGGCCTTCCTATTGCCTTTCATTTTAATCCTATCCGTATTAGGATCAATTTTTGCCGGAATTGCGTCACCAACTGAAGCCGCAGGAGTTGGTGCTTTGGGTGCAACTTTGTTAACAGTACTTCAAGGGAAATTTACCAAGGAGGTACATAGGAATGTAATGCGCGAAACAACCTACCTGACTTGTATGGTTTTTATCATACTCATTGGAGCTACAGCCTTTTCACTAGTCTTTAGAGGTTTAGGCGGTGATCGCTATCTTATCGGTCTTATTCAATCTGCAAGTCTCACCCCAGAATATTTTTTATTCATCGTATTACTGGCCGTTTTCATCGCGGGATTTTTTATTGACTTTATAGAGATCATCTTCATTTTTGTTCCAGTGGTAGCTCCTCTTTTTACAGCATTGGGGATAGATCTCATATGGGTAGGGATACTACTTGCACTAAATCTTCAAACGTCATTTCTTACCCCACCTTTTGGATTTTCCCTATTTTATTTGAAGGGAGTAGCACCCGAAAGTGTAAAAACCACCTCAATTTACAAAGGGGTGATTCCGTTCGTAATAATGCAAGTATTGTTTATGGGTTTAGTAATAGTATATCCGGAGATTGTCAGTTATCTACCGGAATTGCTTAAGAAGTAGCCTCTACTCCTTTATCACGCATTTTAATAAATTCTGTGTAACGCCTGTTTATAGCGATTAAAAATCCAATTACTACCAATAAAGTGCCTATCCAAAGCACATTAATGAGAGGTTTCTCAACTGCTTCCAATATGATATAATCCAATTGAGCTGTATTAATGCCCATTTCAAATGTCCCTCTGTCGGGATAGATATTGAGCAGTGTTAGTTTGGAGGAAACATCCTTTACCTCATCAGGAATACGCCCGACCATCCGATTTTTAATTAGGTAAATTGGCTCTCCATAATATTCCTGGTTGGCTGATCCTAAAATCTTAATCTTAGCTTTAACCGCCACGTTATCTCCAGAAAGCGGGACCCCGGAAATCTCGGTGATTCTTTCCACGTCCTCAAGGGTTGCGACAAAATCATTCACGTAAAACGTCTCTCCTAATTTGAGTTCAACCGTATCCATCTCCGACCACTTCGTTTCACTTTCAGGATCAGGAAACGTTCTTACATGGGTATACAAGTCCTTGTTCCAATTTCGGTCAATATCAGGAGAATAAACATTTCCCATTCTTTCATTTATCTGAATTCTGGGAAATAAAGTGAATTCTTCTCCATTATTTCCTGTGTATTTTACTTCAAAAAAAGAATTCTCGAAATTTTCGAACTCCACCGTGTCTCCTGCTTGATACACTACTTCTTCCCTGTCCCTCAATTCACTGTTTAGTAGTGCTAATTTCGGATCAGGTAAGGGCTCAAGGTCGTTCATATTTACAAAGCCATCATATCCCTTGATTTCCTTTCGCATTCCCTTATATAACATCTCATAATTACCCATTTGAGTGCGTTCATGCTGAAAAAGAAGCATATTATCCCGGTTTACCTCATCCGGAAGATCATTGCTCCAAACCATACCAGTTCTATTAAGAGAGATGATCTTGGAATAACCAGAGGAGAATAAAATTCCCAATAACATCATGGCGATTCCAATATGTGCTACAGAACCGCCTGACAGTTTAGGGCTGTTCCTAATAATCCCGATAAAAATCTGGCTATTGGCAATTATAGAATAAAGTCCGGCAGTCAGTAATAGCAGATCTGGCAAGGCTTGGAAATACCCTGTTTTTAGCCAATTGGATATGAGAATTATTATTCCCGCTACAATAAGGGTGATAATGACCGGAGTCATCAAGGCCTCTTTCAACTTAACTTTATCAATCTTATTCCACCAAAAGAATTGGCCAGTTCCACTTAAAAAAGCCAGAGCAATAGCGAACCATAACTGCCACTTGGAATAGAATAATACTTGCTCAGCGGGTGGAGCGATATTGGAAATACCCCCAAACAATTCCACTATAGAATTCCAGACAGGTATAGAGGTTGGTATAATCACCTGAAAAGCCATCAAACACAAGGTGGTTGCTCCGATCAATATCCAAAATTCTCTACTATAGGTAGAAACCTCTGCTTCAGTAGTCGGAATTTTCTTCCATACTTTTGCAGCCAGACCCACGCTTAGGACAACGAATACCATCAGATAAACCAAGAGCTGACCCGACAAGCCTAAATCAGTAAATGAATGAACTGATGAATCACCTAAGATTCCACTTCTTGTCAGAAATGTCGCGTATAGTACAAGAAGAAAAGTAGCTATAACCAAAACAATAGCTGTCTTTAAAGCCGCGTCGCTCTTTTTAAATGAAATCATGGTATGAATAGCCGCGATCAGCACCAGCCACGGTACAAAAATGGCATTTTCAACAGGATCCCAGCTCCAATAACCACCAAAATTGAGAGTTTCATAAGCCCAATAGGCTCCCATCAATATTCCAACACCGAGGGTCATTGCCGAAAATAGTGCCCAAGGAAGAGCTGGCCTTACCCACTCTTTGAATTTGCCAAGCCATAACCCAGCAATACAATAGGAAAACGGAATAATGGTGGTCGCAAAACCCAAAAATAATGTTGGGGGATGGATGACCATCCAGTAGTTCTGCAAAA
>JAJCYL010000720.1 GCA_029262955.1 Cytophagales bacterium
AAAAATTCTTTCCCTTTTTTGGACAGTTTCAACACACCAATATTCTCGATATCTTTTTTTAGGAACTGAAAAAGGAGGCTTTGACGAACTACCGACTTCCAAAAAATTTCTGTCTCATCATCTCCCTCACCAAATACATCAAGGTTAAAATGTTTGTAACTCTTTACATATTGACTCTCAACCCCCCTCAAAACATCAACCAAATGACCCAGCCCGAATCGCTCTTCAGTCTGTTGAGCGGCCTGTAAAACCAGTGAAACATATTCCCGTCCTTCATACTGTTCTCGCGGTTTAAGGCAATTGTCACAAAAACCACAATTTCTGTCATAAACTTCCCCGAAATAATGTAGCAGTTGAATTCTTCGACAGACCGCAGACTCAGCGTAGGCAGTCATTTCCTCCAATAGAACTCGGGCGTTATCTCTCTCTGTAACCGTCTTATCTTTATTGAACTTTTCAAGTTTCAATATATCATTGTAGCTGTAGAACATCAGGCAATTGCCTTCAAGCCCATCACGTCCGCCTCTACCAGTCTCCTGATAATACCCTTCAATCGATTTTGGTGCATCATAATGGATTACAAATCTTACATCAGGCTTATCAATTCCCATTCCAAAAGCTATTGTAGCCACAATCACATCAACATCTTCATTTAAGAAGTCGTCCTGATTTTTTATTCTCACATGTGAATCCAGGCCGGCATGATAAGGAGCAGCTTTGACATCATTGACCTTCAAAAATTCTGCAATTTCCTCTACTTTCTTTCTACTCAAGCAATAAATAATTCCAGACTTGCCTTTATGACCTTTGATAAATTTAATCAGTTGTTTTTTTGCCTGTTTTTTTGGCCTTACTTCATAATAAAGATTTTCTCTATTGAATGAAGATTTAAACAAATCGGCATCCTCCATCTGGAGGTTCTTTTGAATGTCTAATTGAACTTTTGGAGTCGCTGTTGCCGTCAAGGCAATTACAGGCATATTATCAATCTGATCAAGAATTGCCTTGATCTTCCTGTATTCCGGTCTAAAGTCATGACCCCATTCAGAGATACAATGTGCTTCGTCAATTGCCGCAAATGAAAGTTTGGCACTTTTCAAAAATGCTACATTCTCCTCCTTGGTCAGTGATTCAGGAGCCACATATAAAAGTTTAATAGACCCATCCAGCGTTTCTCTTTTAACCCGCTTGATTTCGCTCTTTGACAATGTTGAGTTTAGAAATTGCGCATTGATGCCAAGTGCATTCATTTGATCAACCTGATTTTTCATCAAGGCAATCAGCGGAGAAATCACGATGGCAGTCCCATCCCTCACAACAGCGGGTAGTTGGTAGCAGAGTGACTTCCCTGCACCGGTTGGCATAATCACGAAAGTGTTTTTGCCATCCATTAAATTATTAATAATAACCTCTTGATTTCCCCGGAAACTATTGTAGCCGAAAATCTCTTTTAGTTTCTCCCTTAACTCTACTTCTCTGTTAGCGACAACTTCCATATTACTATCTCAATCCCATTTAGGTTAACTGGTCTTCCAACCGCAATAAATCAAATTACTACGGCCTATTCAATTTAAGGTATTTTCCTCTATGATATGAGAATTGTGCCCCATTTTTTTGCAAATCTGTTCAAGTCAAATTACAAAGTACTCAAGATTGAAATATCTATATATTTGCAATCCTCAACGTTGACCCCAAATCCCCATAAAAATGAGTGTCAAAAATCTTCATATTGTAATAATGGCTGGTGGTGTTGGTAGTAGATTCTGGCCTTACAGTCGTAATGCGATGCCTAAGCAATTCTTAGACGTCTTAGATACCGGTAGGTCACTCCTACAATTAACCTATGATCGGTTTAAAAATTTAGCTGGCGAAGATAACATCTATGTTGTCTCTAATCAACAATACGGAAGCATTATTCAAGACCAGTTGCCAGGAATATCCACGGACCAAATTTTGTTGGAGCCTGTACGAAGAAATACTGCTCCATGCATCGCCTATGCCAGTTATAAAATCAATAAGAAAGATCCGAATGCCGTTATAGTCGTTACACCAGCAGATCATGCGATTTTCGGTGAAGAATCATTTGTTGACTGCATCAATGAAGCTGCAGAATCAGCACTTCAAGAGGACAGACTGATTACGCTGGGAATTAAACCCACGAGACCAGAAACAGGTTACGGATACATTCAGTTTATAGATGATGAGAGTGCCCGCGTTAAAAAAGTGAAAACATTTACAGAAAAGCCGCAATTAGATCTTGCCAAGAAATTTGTTGAAAGCGGTGACTTTGTATGGAATGCTGGAATTTTCATCTGGTCTGTAAAATCAATTATAAAAGCGTTTGAAAATAATATGCCAGAACTTGCCGAAATTTTTTCGGAGGGTGATGACCAATATTACACCAGTAAAGAAAGTTCATTTATCGCTAAAGCGTATTCCCAGAGTAAAAATATCTCCATTGACTATGGATTAATGGAAAAGGCTTCGAACGTTTTTGTTATTCAAGGCGATTTTGGTTGGAGCGATTTAGGCTCCTGGAACTCACTCTATGACATTAAAGAGAAAGACTCAAACCAAAACGTGGTCAATGGAAACACCATTTTTTACAATTGTTCTTCAAATATTGTCCGTGGCAATAAAGATAAGGTGATAATAATGCAAGACATGAAAGGGTATCTGGTAGCTGATTTCGATGATGTTCTTGTCATATGCAAGAAGGCCGAAGAATCAAAGTTTCGTGAATTTGTTGCTGACGTCAAATCACAAAAAGGTGAAGGTTACTTATGATTAAACCTTTGTCTGTTTATCTCAAATAGTAATACTGCAGTTGCATTTGACACATTCAATGATTTAATCTTACCCCGCATTGGAATATTAATTGACACATCTGTTATTTTCAAAATTTGGTTAGATATTCCATCTTCCTCCGACCCCATTACTATGGCAGTTGGTGATGTCAAATCTACATCAAAGTAGTTTTTGTCACCTTTTTCAGTGCACGCTAGTATCTGCAAGCCACTACTCTTTAAATATCGACAGGTATCATAAAGATTAGCTTCCTTACAAACCTCGATATGATTCAGCGCTCCAGCAGATGTTTTCATGGCGTCACTATTTATCTGACCACTGCCATGTGCTGGTAACACAATAGCATCAACTCCGGCACATTCAGCCGACCTGGCAATAGATCCAATATTTCGAACATCAGTAATGCCATCCAGTAAAAGAATGACAGGGTCCTTCCCCTGATCAAAGCATCTACTAACAATATGATGCAAAGAGGAATATTCGATTAGTGAAAGAAATCCAATTACACCTTGATGGTTCCTCCTGGTAATTCTATTCAACTTCTCAATCGGCACTAATGAAATGGGGGTCCTGGTCTCTTTAGATTTGTTTCTAAGATTATCTACAAATTCACCTTTCAAGTCTCTTTGTATGAAAATCTTTTCGAATACTTTTTGCGCAATAATGGCCTCCTCAATTGCCCTCTTGCCATACACCATTTGCGTATCATCTTTCATTTTAACCTGAGATTTCCATTTCTTTTATATTCTTCCCTTTCTCCATAAGTCAACTTGCATGAACCATAGGTCACCGTATTCTAACTTCCTTTCCAGCTCGTAATGTTCCGGAGAAAAAAAGTTTTTTAACCGATTAAAGGTAAAGTTAACTGCTTCATCTTCCCCGTTTTCATATACCCATTCTTCAGATAACATCGTTTTATTGATTCTTGTTGGTACTCCATAAAGCATGTAAATCATTCCTCTGTCAGTTTTCCACCCTTGTTTATAAGTTGTGAAGAATTTATTGGCCTCATTTACTCTCCTGTAAAACTTGCGAATAGTGGTTGCCGCTGTGGTCCTATCTCCTGTGGCTTGAATCCAGAATTTATCTAATTCAGTTTTCTTGTTTTTTGCCGACAGCAATCCATCATATTCAGTCTTTGTACTGACATAAATTAAAGGCTTGACTAAATCCTCCACGGAAATGAGTCTTGGATATAAGAGAGGAACTCCCAAAACAGCCATGCCCGCCAACGAACTCGTATCATTCTGAAGAAAATAAAGCTTACCAGTAACTGGTGACAATTGTTGCTTAGATAGGAATACTGTATCAATCTCCATGTTTTTAGACACAACTTTCGTCATCGTCATCGGTGGTGAAGCTGCTTGAAAGTCAGGGCTATATTGGAAGATTGTCAAAGAACTATCACGGAATATCAATCTCTCATCCTCTATAAAAGGTGACAAAAAATAGGCCGAATCAGTAGACATCAGGCTGAAATTATGTAACGGGAATCTGATTGTATTTGAAAATGGAATATCATAATTGTAAGTTTTGAGATCAGAACATACAATTGAAATCACGACAAGGTTTGCCGAACTATTCGGATCGAATGTATGCACATACCACAAGGCTCCAGCAACCTTTTTGAATGAATCTGTTTTGACTATTGGAGTGTTGGCACTCTCTGAGATATCGTCATAGCCTGATTGCAAATACAGGTTAACCTGTAGCAGGCTATCGGTATCATTCAATAAATTTACTGCAAAATGAATACGAATGGAGTTGTGAATTGTCGTCAACTTACTACTTACCGTAATAGGGGCATCGGGATCAAATTTATGTCTGAAATTTACCTTGGTAAGATCAATTGCAGCACAAGTACAATAAATGACTATTAGTGCAAGAACTAAGAAAAATTCTCGCTTCATGACATATCTGACTAATTCCAGGAACAAAACTCACTTAGTATCTCAAGATCTTGACCAATAGGAGAGCCATCGGGAGGAGCAACCGGATTATTAACTTTAGCTTCATCAGGATTGGCTAGAAATTTTTGAATTTGAATGCCACTATAAGTCAAGTGAGCCTTCTGATTCACCTCTTTTTCAGACTTAGTTCTTGAACTTATCCAGGTGTTCAATTCGTCCAGCTTAAGCATGGCAATTGATCTGGCTTGTTCTGAAGCCTTGTCATTGGCCGCTAAAACCATCAGGTTATACATAACAATCTTATCAACAACTCTTTGAATCTCTCCTCGATAATTTGCTCCGCGTGATGACTTCCATGTCGAAGTGATCAATTTATCAATTACTCCTGCCAAGCCTGGCTGATTTTTATTTCGACTATTATATTCAACCAATCGGCTAGCTCGTTCAGGATGCAAAATGAAACTAACGGTCATATTAGATGCCGTTTCTGCAATGCTCAACGCGTCAAATGTAACTCCGGTACGGACCTTAAAAGTTTCACGGGTTCTTGGGTAACCGAAGGCCCTTGGCGGTATTTGATTCAATAACTTTTCTGGTATCTCTAATGCAGCTGGTGTAATCGTATTTAACAAAGCATCCAATGCTTTTGACTGCTTTTCTGGTGTTATCATTGCCGTAACCACTTGACCATCACCCTTAACCGCGAAAGAATAATTCAAACCCCCAATTACTTTAGCGGCTCCTTCAATCTGGTATCTGTGAAACAAATACATTGGAACAAATACTTCTTCGATACTTGACATTGGGGTGCCCTTTCGAATGTGCTTATCAGAAAACTCAGAAATAATCTTCTTTCTTATCGACATCATTCTATTCAATTCGTCTGCTGGGTCATTACCATTATCCCACAAATGTGCCAAAGGATGAGCTCCTCCCTGGGGTCTCGCGTCAGAATCCGAAATTAGTATCAACCCAAGATCAAAATTTTCATTAATAATTTTCTCTAGTTCCGTTTCCTCGTTTGAACCATCTGGAAAATCTGAATATCCATATTTTATTACTTGCTTGTCCCATACCCCGATATTGACATCGTAAGCCTCTGATAAATCAATTTGACCGCTGTCAGACATTTTTACATAAGGATGAGGGTAATCCATTACGGACGCTCTATTGTTAAAGCTTGATGCAAAGTTGTGGATAATCCCAAGTGTATGCCCTACTTCATGAGCAGATAACTGTCGTAATCTCGCTAATGACATCTCTAACATGTCCGGTGGTATTTCATCTGATTCGTAAGGGCCAATGAGCCCTTCGGCTATTAGAAAATCCTGTCTCACCCGCAATGAACCCAAACTTACCTGCCCCTTAATTATTTCTCCAGTTCTTGGGTCCGTGATAGAGGCACCGTATGACCATCCCCTGGTCGATCGATGAATCCACTGAATTAGATTATACCTCGCGTCCATTGGATCTACCCCCTCAGGCAACAATTTAACTTGAAAGGCATCCCTGTATCCGGCTGCTTCGAATGCCTGATTCCACCATCTAGCTCCATCCATTAAAGCAGATTTTACGGGTTCTGGTGCACCTCGGTCTAAATAATAGACAATAGGTTCAACTGCCTCGCTAACTGCGGAATTAGGATCTTTCTTCACTAATCGATGTCTCCTAATAAACCTCTTTACTAGCGGTTGGTCAATTGGAGTCGCATAATCCTGATAACTAATTCGGTTAAAACCAGCCCTGGGATCGAATCTCCTAGGTTCATAATTTGAATCAGGTAATTGTACAAAAGAGTGATGCATCCTGACGGTTACAACATCGGGAGTTGGCACAACTGATTTTATCCAATCACCATCTGCAGCGCCTTTAAAAGTAATTGTAGCCTCAAATTCTGTATTCTCAGGAAAGTTCTTAGTCATTGGCATATGCAAAGCAGATCTGGACGGATCCAATTTGTAGCTCCCTTGCTTAGCATGGGATAGTCGAGCCACCACTCCATGAGCATCTCTCATTAGGAAAGGTGTTAAGTCAATTAACGTTTTCCAATCTGTTTGAGCTCCTGCTTCAAAACCCCACAAAATTGATTGAGCAAAAGCCTGCTCGACTGATTTTCTCTCCTCGTCGTTACTACTCACTGCCCGATAATCATAGTTGGGCTGGATCATAAATATCTTTGGACCACTTCGCATGAATTTAACAACCCTGGTATCACCAAGCTGCCCACGGTCAAGACCTATATCATTTGAACCAATTCCAGCTGGAAGCGAATTGACATATAAAAATTCAGTGTTGAACTTGTCGACTTCTAACCAAATCTTCCCTTCCTTATGATCGTAATAGAAAGTGAAATACCCATCATATCGTTCCATACTTTTAGTGAAAGCCTCAATGGTGTTGCCTTCTGTTAGAGAGATGGGTGAGGAAGAGGTGCCTATTGTGGTTGGCGTCTGAGCCGTGTTGCAAGAAAAAGCCAGGTAACATACTGTGGCCAGAAACAATCTATTCATATCTGTCAGGGTTTATTGCGAATATAAGTAATCCTAATCCTGAATAGATTCAATTTATTGGTGAAAAGCAATTATTTTGTTTTACTGGAGGAATGATCAAAATGAAAAGTATTAAAATTAAAAACCTGTACTTTTTTGCTATAGTCTTAAAAGGTGAGATTGGGGATTTAATATCCAACTATAAAAAACACATGGCTGAAACCTATAACTCAAAAGCGGCCTTGAGATCACCCCCACATATCACCTTGCACATGCCTTTCAAGAAGTTCTCTAGGGATGAGGACAGGATGTCAAATCTACTCAAGGAGATTGGCTACTCGAATGAACCATTCAACCTAAGACTCATAAATTTTAATTGCTTCAAGCCACGAGTCATTTTTATAGACCTTGAGCCCTCTAAACCCCTCATTCAACTTCAAAAAAATGTTGAAAAGATTGCAAAAATTGAATTGAATCTATTTAATGCTAGTCATAAGGGTAGACCATTTAAACCACACATTACAATTGCGTTCAGGGATCTCTCCAAAGAAGGATTCGGAAATGCCTGGAAGGAGTTTGAGACTAAAGATATTGATCACAGATACCAAGTTGATTCCATCTCTTTATTGAAGCATGATTCTAATAAATGGATCGAAATATTCGAAACTAAGCTCGGTAGCTGTTAAATCTTAAAAGTTAGACCTATGCCAAATATTTGTTTGAATTGCACTCTATCTTCAGTATCTACCACAACATCGTTTTCATTTACATCGAATTGTACGTCCTTGTCATAGATGAGATGTGTTATGAAATTGGCAGACATGAAGTTATTAATTTTCATTACCAAGGCCGTTTCCCAATTCACATCGATATCGCCTGGATTTTCACTATAATTTGAAAAGAAGTCCAACTTAGACTCAAAATTCACATTAGTGATGATTTCTTTAGTAAAAATAACCTTGATAAATGAGCCAAACTCCAATCGTGAATTTTCACCCGGATCGACTCCAAATGCTCCAATTGCAGCTAGATCGTCATCCGCTACAATCGTTAGTTTACCTGTTGCTGGTGAAAGGAAAATGGACAACGACGGAACTGGTTTGTAATCGACACCAGTTGATAAAAGCAAATAGCCTGGAGCCAGAAATTTTGAAATACGAATGGAATCATTAGGGAAGTTAAATCCATTAGCAAATTGAGATCGAAAGATAGTTGAAGAACTGAAGGATAATTTATCGCTACCTTCAGATAGCTGGTAGCCATATTTGGAACTCATCTCAATTTTATCATCACTTTTTCTTATAGATTCGTTCCCAATTTTTGTTAAGCCATAAGCTATATTCAAATTATTTTCCCACGTTGATCTGTTTTTTTTACGATTAGCAAATACATTTAGAAAACTGTTAAGAGCAGCACTATTGTCACCTCCGCCAGCCCAATTACTCAGGCTTACCTGACTGAAAGTTATGGAGCTTTGGAGGCCAATTTTCCAAATCTTTGTGGTATCAGCATCTTGGGCAAAAGTCATAGAACCTATCCCTAGTATTGACCATATCAAGCCAAGTATCTTAAATCTCATCTCTTTCAATTATTTATTTATGATTATAAACATGAACATCCCTTTGAGGAAAGGGTATAGAAATCTTCTTTTCGTCGAATGTCTTCTTGACTTTTTCCTGCATATCAAAAAATACGGACCAATAATCGCCAGAATCACACCAAACCCTAACCACAAAGTTTACTGATGAGTCACCCAACTCAGAAATTGCGATAAAAGGTTCGGGAGTCGCATGGATTCTATCATCACCACTAATTAGATCTGATATTGTAGCCTTTGCCTTGTCGATGTCATCATTATACCCAATTCCAAAGGTCCAGTCCACTCTCCTTTTTGGCTCTGCCGAAAAGTTTTTTATACTGCCGTTAGACAGTGATCCGTTGGGAACTACAATGGTAACATTATTCGGAGTTTTAAGAACTGTATTAAAAATCTGAATTTCAGATACTGTTCCAGCATGTCCCTGGGCATCAATAAAATCTCCGACCTTATAAGGTTTAAAAAGAATAATCAAGACCCCACCGGCAAAGTTGCTAAGGCTACCTTGTAAAGCCAATCCAACTGCTAAACCAGCCGCACCAAGAATAGCAATAAATGAAGTTGTTTCAATCCCAATCATTGAAGCAACACTTATCAACAAAATCCCTTTTAGGACGACGCTAAAGATACTTACTAAGAAGGTCGATAAAGTGGCATAAGACTCATTTTCAGAGAGTCTCTTTTTTAGTGCTCTCATAACACTACCTATAAGAAAAAGTCCTACTATTAACGTTACTATCGCAAGGGCTATTTTTGGCAGATAAGTAATGACCATATCGTAAATTGTAGATGAATACTGCTCTAATATTTCCATGTATTTGATTATTTAAGAAAGTGCAAATAAGGGGGTATTTGTGAAAAATATTTTAAAAGGTTTTTGATAATTTTCTGATTGCCAAAAAGTCAACAGATTTGGATTGGATTTAATTAGTAACCCATTAATTATTAAATTGTTATTTCAACATTAAAAAAAGATGGAAAAGGTAGGTAGAAATGAGCCTTGTCCTTGTGGTAGTGGCAAGAAATACAAGAATTGCCACATGAACAGCGAAGCTGCCAAAGGAGGTAAAAATAAGGCTATTATCATAGGTGCCCTTTTAGTACTATTTCTTATCATTGGAATTATTAGCTTTTTCATGAGTTCACAGCAAGCTGATTCAGGTTCTTCAAATCAGCTTACTCCAGGTCCTCCTCCGGCAGGGCCAGCTCCTCCAGGTAAAGTATGGTCCTATCAGCATGGACACTGGCATGATGCCTGATTAATTGTTGACTCATCTAGTTTGCAGTGGAAGTATTTTATTTTAATTTGGCACTCTTCTAAAATTACAAACCATGTTTGATCCACCAATGACCGACGGAGTCGAATTGTTTCTTTACATCTTTATAGGACTTGTGTCTTTCGGAGCAGCACTAACTGCCATTGATGTTAAGCGAACCAACAGCGATCAGGAAGATTAGTTATACCTGGTGATCTCGCTTGTGATCACTCACCTTCTCATTAGGTAATATTATTGGGCAAATAATAGCGAGAACAAACAATACGATAATTAAGATAAGAGCACTCATTGCTTTTGTGTTAGATAATCAAATATAAATCAACTGGTATTGAATGAGAAATTTATTTACTCCTTCAATCTCGACACAACCGGGTTTCATTGCAAAGGATATCTATAGAGATCCGAAGATCCGATAAAATTAGTTACCGGTTCGATCAACAAATGTATCAACCAAAAGAGCAAGTGTAACAAAACTTGTCGCAATACCAGCAATTTCACCAGCTGTAAGTCGACGTCTCTCACGGCGTTGCGGAATAAAAATCTCAGCTCCTGGTTCAATATTGGGATAATTCTTAAACCATAGAAATGATGCCGTCTTTTGAGCCGTACCATTTGCGTACACTACATAGGATTTCCCTTTCCTCGCCCTGAGAGAAAATCCACCTGCTTGGGAAATGTAATCTTTGAAAGAATACGTTTCATCGTGACGTGTCGTAATAGGGTATAACAATTCACCCCTTAATCGTACTGTCTGAAGCTGACGTGGAATACTAAATATATCACCTTCTCTTAGGATTACGTCATACTTCGAACCTGGGTTTCTAATAATTTTGTCTAAATCTATTCCTATGAATTCGTGTGTCTTAAATTCAAGCTCAGTATTTAACGCTCTACGACTCAATTCCTTAAGTCGCTGTCGTCTTATTTCATCCGGATTGTCAGAGGTAGGCTCTGGTTCTGAAGTTATGTCCAGACCGATGCCCCCTAATAGATCATTTAACTCTTCATTAACCGCTTCTTGCTCAACTTCAGAGCTCTTATTTTCATTTAGGTAAAATTCAGTTCTTCGTATTAATGTGGCTCCCTTTGTATAAGAAAACTTCGTCAAACCACCGGCCCTTACCAAAATATCGGAAATACGTTCGTTCTTTTTTGCAAGTGTGTATTTTCCAGGAAAAATTACTTCCCCTTCTACCTGTACAAGGAGCTGCTCTTCATATGCCGGGTCTTTCCTGATTATTACCAAATCAAACGGATTTAGTTCAAAAGTTGACGCATCTGCAGAAAGACTTAGATCATCACTAATGGTAAAGTTGTAAACTTCGGCAGTTGCTGATAATTCATCCGATGTTGAAGACTTTATTCTTCTGGCTACCTCTATTGACGACCTAGATGCTGATTCTCTTAAACCATCCGCAATGAGAATCAAGTCCTCAACAGTCATGCCTGCCACGTAATCGTACTCACCTGGAAATTTTACTTCTCCCTGTATTGTGACGAGGTACTCTTCTCGTAAATCAAATATTGATTTAATGTGAACGACATCCTCGTTTTTGAGTGCAATATCTGGTGAGGTGCCACTAAGGATATCACCCACATGAAACTCAATACTTGACAATGTATAATTATCTTCAGTACGCACGATAACACCTCGGCCGGTAAAGGCCTCTCCGGTCAGACCGTCAGCTTGTCCTATCAATTGGCTTACAGTTAAGCCCTCTACTAACTCAAAATCTCCTGGTCTATGTACAGCTCCCATTATTTGAACTCTATTGCTAAAACGTTCAGAAACTGACTCAACCAAAATTTGGTCTCCACCTTGCATTGCAAACCCCTCAAAATCATCGTTTCTAACTGTGACTACTGCTTTATCCCGACCCGTATTGCGCTTTATTGTTAAAAAATTAGAGTAGGCATTTTCAGTGAACCCCCCCGCAAAAGCGATCACATCTAACAGATCTTCCTCATCTCTGGCTTCATAAATGGCAGGCTGCTTAATTTCGCCATCAAGAGTTATGCGATTCAAATATGGTTTAACTATCACTACGTCCTGATCTTGAAGTCGTAAACTTTGAGATCGATCTCCCCTCAGATAAGAATAAGTATCCAGTGTTGCAACTTTAACACCGTCTCTTACCAGATCAATTTCTCGAAGGGACCCGCTTTCTGTTGGTCCACCTGCGTAATACAATGCGTTAAAAAGTGTCGATAATGAAGAGAGGGTAAAAGTTGCCGGATTATTCACCTGACCAACTACATGGACTTTGATGCTCCTCAAATTACCAAGAGTGACCTGTGCATAAGTGTTTGCCGGACGCCCATTACGGCTTTCCAGGCCCGCATATATTTTAGTCAACCTATTTATTATCCTTTTCGACAAAACGTCCATGGCAAAACCACTTACATTAATGGGTCCCAGGTTTGGGATGAAAATAAATCCTTCCGGACTCACTTCAATCTGGTAAGTCTGCTCAGATGAGCCCCATATATCTATGACTAACTCATCAGAGGGTCCGACAATATAGTCCTTTGGAGTTGGTAGATTTAAGCTTGGTTCAAATGTCAACTTTGAATTGTCGAAAATATCCAATCCAAAAACCTTTAATTTTTTAGAACCGGCGGTATCCAAAAACATGCGTTGATCACCTAAGTCATTAAACTCTCGCTCTTCAAAAAATTCATTCCTTCCACGACTAATTGACCCACCCTCCAAATCGGGGCTAAGCGCAAATATCCTTCTTCTCAATTTCGAGATTTCAGAAGCTGGCATTCCTCTTGCACTTGCAATTTGTTCCAACTGCTGTTGAGACATACCCGTAGACTTCATTCTGGTTATAAAAGATTGAATTTGAGCATCGGTCAATTGATCAACCCTAACTTGTCCCAGATTCTCTAGAGAAATATTGCCTTGAGCTGAAACGGGATTTTCAATACCTACTGTAAAGGCCAGACAGAAAAGTAAAGAGTAAGCTATAAAACCCTGATGAGAGATTAGAAATTTCATAAATATGATATGACGTCTATTCGTTTGCAAAAAACGCACAAAGTTAAAATTATTTTGCACCTAAAATTCATTTTAATTTTTTTCCGATCAATTCAGATAATTTTCTTTCTACCTTTGCACCCGGAAATGTTCGGGGTGTAGCGCAGCCCGGTTAGCGCACCACGTTAGGGACGTGGGGGTCGCTGGTTCGAATCCAGTCACCCCGACAAGGGAACAGATTTCTGCTCCCTTTTTTCATTTCTACATTAAGCTGGTTTAGTTTAAACGAAGTTGAATTTAACGACGGATTCTACGTACAGTGATTTCAAAAACAACGACGCGATTTGGTCCTACATTAAAGAAGAAATTTCCGAATGACCCGAAGGCCAAATGAGAAGGCAATATCAAAATTGCACTTGATTTCTCCTGCATTAAAATCAAACCCTCATTTAAACCTGGAACTCCGGTTGGGTCAGGTAAATTTCGAACCGCAACCTCTCTTCCAGATCCAAAATACCTGAGGTCATTTCGAATATCATCATCAGTGGTTTCAAAAATGATTCCATCCAATAGTGATCCAGTTATGTCCAGTGTGAGAATATCTCCAAATTCAGTCTTTGTCCCATTTCCATCTTTAACGGGAATGTATCTTAAACCACTAGATGTTATAAAAACGGAATCAAATTCTTGATCTTCAATGAATTGACTGATGCTATCCTCTTCAAAAGCTAGTCTTTCTTCAAAACTTAGTGTGTCCGCTTCGGCGATCTCGATAGGGTTAGGATCTTCACAGCCCGTCCAAAGCGTAAGCAATCCAAATAAAAATACCGCTAATATTATTCCAACTCTCATTTCTATTTATTTGCCGGTTTTTTAATATCCACTAATTCTACATCAAATTTTAGGATTGCATTTGGTGGAATATCTCTACCAGACCCTCTTTCTCCATATCCTAATGAGGAGGGAATATAAAGAGTTGCTTTGGACCCTTTGCTTAACAAAGCAATTCCTTCGTCCCACCCCTTTATTACGCTACCATAACCCAAATCGAATGAAAATGGAGATTTACCGTATGAAGAATCAAAGACATTACCGTTTAGAAGAGTACCCTCGTAATGAACAGATACCCTGTCACCAATACTAGGTATTTCGCCTTTTGAAGATTTGGTAATCACATACCTCAACCCTGAATTAGTTACGATGGCATCAATCCCACTCTCGGTTAAATAATTGTCTAATATGTTAGCATCTATCTTAGCTCGTTCGCTTTCTCTCTCCAATCTCAACACTTCCTGTGAAACTGACTCCTGAAGGCCCAGATTAAAACTTATTTCACTCCCTGACTCTATTGAGTCCGGAAGCGGCTGCTGAAAGGAAACTTCATATAGGTTTTCGGCTGGAATACTGAATTGAACGCTATCCCCAACTTCTAAAAGTTCCAACACTTCATATAACATTCCACCATGTTTCCATTGAGTGGTATCAAACATGATCTGAACCGGACCACCAACTTTACGGGTATCAAAAAGCACACTTCCATTTTCAGATGTATAAGCCATATTTAAAGAGATAATCTCCCCATGATTCGGGTTCACCCCATTGCCAGTTCTAATGAAGTTAATCTCGATTCCACTTTTTGTTTCAGGCAATTGTTGGCATGAGGCTACTAGAAGGATCCCAATAAATGCCATTTTGGATGCCCTAATCAACGCATTCATTATTTAGTTCTGATTTATACCTTAGTAACAATTTTTCAAATTTATCAACTACCTCATCCAGGCTTTCGTCTGATTTACCGCCAGCAGCATTTCTGTGCCCACCTCCATTAAAGTTATCCCTAGCAAACTGATTAACAGAAAAATCCCCTACCGATCTAAATGACATTTTGACACCATCTTCTCTTTCAATTAACGTAGCAGCGAATACAACACCAACTATTGACAGACCATAATTGACAAGGCCTTCAGAATCCCCAGTTGAGTACTTGTATTTTTTTAAATCATCAGCACTTAGTTTAAAATAGGCTGTTCTATATTCTGGCAAAACTACCAGCCTCTCAGATAATGCATAACCTATCAACCGTAAGCGATCTAACGAATTGGAGTCATAAATTTGCCTGCTCACATTATTGACATCAACTCCAATTTCAACCAACTTTGCGGCAATTTGAAAGACCCTTGAAGTGGTAGAGGGATGCCTGAAGGAACCGGTATCAGTCATAATCCCTGCATATAGACTTTCAGCCATCCCTATATCAATTAGATCTTCATCGTTAAGGTCCTTGATAAGTTCGTAAACAAGTTCGGCTGTGGCTGCAGCTTCAGTTGACCATGAACGGTAATCAGCAAAATCCTGAGGATCAAGATGATGGTCTATCAAGACTTTAATTGCACTCGAACATGAAATTATGTCTCCCAGTTCATCAATTCTGTTAAGACTCGAAAAATCAAGGCAAAAAACGATATCAGCCTCACCCAACTTTTTATCACACAGCTCTTCATTCCCCTTGTATATTGTTACATCGTCATTTCCCTTCATCCATTTCAAAAAGTCCGGATAATCAGTAGGAGCAATAACCGACACTTCGTGGCCTTTCTTGATAAGGTAACCAGCAAGGCCTAAGGATGAACCCAAGGCATCTGCATCAGGTTTGGTGTGCATGACGATAACACACCTTTTAGGGGAATTAATAAGATCTTTAAATTGGTTGAGATTCTGCATTATAGTTCAGCCTCACTGGAGGAAGCTCAAAAAATGGAAATGCAAAAGTGTCATGTTTTTAGACAATTACAAAGGAGATGCAAATTCAGTCTTTGGGCAAATCAATACGCTTCTCATTATTTCTTTTAATTTTGCGTCCTCTTTTCATATAAACAGTTCAAAATTTTAATGTCAATGTCGGGAAATACAACATTTACAATGATTAAACCAGATGCCTTTGCAGATGGTAACTCAGGAGCCATAATAAAGATAATTGAGGAGAGAGGGTTCAGAATCAAAGCCCTGAAACTGACACGTTTGTCTCAAAGAAAAGCAGGTCAGTTTTATGCCGTGCATAAAGAAAGACCTTTTTACAAGGATCTTTGTGATTATATGAGTTCAGGTCCGATCATTGCAATTATCCTTGAAAAAGAAAATGCAATTGATGACTTTAGAAAATTGATTGGAGCGACGGACCCTAAGCAGGCAGAAGAAGGTACAATTAGAAACATGTTTGCAACGTCAATAGAGGCAAATGCAATTCATGGCTCCGACTCAGACGAAAATGCTCAAATTGAGGGTGACTTTTTCTTTTCAGAACTTGAAAAGTTTTATCTAGATTAATTTCTAAGCAGCCTGTTCTTCATTTTCTCTAGATTCAATCCAAAAGTTATTGAATCCTAATCCTATGTGAATGGTAATGGCCTCAGCTTGTAAAAGCTCTAAAATGGCCAGAAAATTGTAGATAACAGCGACTTTGGAAGGCATCATTTGAACAATTTCCAAGAATGATGCCTTTTTCCTCCCATTCAGTTTATTTAAAAGAAATACCTTTTGATCAGCTATGGTAAAAGGGTTTTGTATGACCTGATGAGTGGGCTTATTTTTCTCTATTTCATATCGGTCTAGTACTTTCTGATAGACCTTCAATAACTTATACAGATCCAGGTTCTGTAATTCAGCCTCAACATTTACACTCTCCGATAAAGAGCGAACTTCTTTTATTAAGTTTCCTCTCCTTTCCATTTGTTCCCTGCTTTGTTCCAGATCAGAGATTTGACCTAGTACCTCTTTATATCTCTTATACTCCAACAAATGTTTTACCAGCTCTTCTCGAGGATCTATTTCATTTCCTTCTTCATCAAGTTGTGGTCTTGGAAGCAACATTTTTGCCTTTATCCGCATCAATTTGGCAGCTACTAAGATGAACTCACTGGCGACCTCTATATTCATATGTTCCAGGTGGTGCAAATAATCAAGAAAATCCTTAGTGATCGTTGCTATGGGAATGTCATGAATATCTAACTCGTCTCTTTCGATAAAAAACAGTAAAAGATCGAAAGGCCCTTCAAAAAGAGGGAGTTTTATTTCGAAATTTGTCGCGGTTACTGACATACTCAAATATACTTTTCACATCGATCATTAAGACATCAAAGCGGAAAAATATTTAGTTTTGAAACTGTTGTAGGATAATAACTGTTAATTTTGCAAGCAAAATCATTGTAAAAAGGTTTTGAATCAATCACAAGCTATATCCAAATGCTCATAACACCTGGTCCCCACCTCGCGTCAATAAATACACCGGAAGATCTGAGGAAATTTGACGAAACAGAATTGGTCCAAATTTGTGATGAATTACGCCAGTATATTATAGACGTGGTCTCTGTTTATGGCGGACATTTCGGAGCAAGCCTGGGCGTAACAGAATTGACGGTAGCACTGCATTATGCCTTCACTACGCCTAAGGATCAGTTAGTTTGGGATGTTGGACACCAGGCCTATGGACATAAGATCTTGACTGGAAGAAGGGACGAGTTTTATACCAATCGCGTGTATCAGGGGCTGTCCGGGTTCCCGAAAAGAAAGGAAAGTGAGTATGACACTTTTGGTGTTGGTCATTCCAGTACATCTATTTCCGCAGCTCTTGGTATGGCAATGGCCAATGAATACAAAGGAGACGATCGCCAGCATATTGCCGTAATTGGAGATGGAGCGATGACCGGTGGTATTGCATTCGAAGCCATGAATAACGCTGGGGTTAGTAACAGCAATTTGTTAATTATTTTGAACGACAATTGTATGTCAATTGATCCTAATGTTGGAGCGCTGAAGGATTATTTGACCGATATAACTACATCAAAAACATACAACAAAGTAAGAGATGAAATATGGAACGTATTGGGCAAGTTCAGCACATTCGGTTCCAATCCAAGAGACATTGTTGCCAAAATTGAGAATAGTGTTAAAACATTTCTGCTCAAACAAAGCAATTTATTTGAATCTCTGAACTTGAGATACTTTGGCCCCGTTGACGGCCACGATGTCAATCATCTGGTAGAGATATTTAGAGATTTACAAAACATCCCAGGCCCTAAAATTCTCCATTGTGTAACAGTAAAAGGAAAGGGTTATCCTGAGGCTGAAAAAGATCAAACTAAGTGGCATGCTCCTGGCAAGTTTGACAAAATAACTGGTGTGATTCACAAAAAAGAGCATGAGACGCCCCAGGCACCAAAATACCAAGATGTTTTTGGTCATACCATCGTTGAATTGGCCGAGAAAAACGAGAAAATTATTGGAGTGACCCCTGCAATGCCGTCAGGTTCGTCTATGAATATCATGATGAAAGCCATGCCAGATAGAGCTTTTGATGTTGGCATTGCAGAGCAACACGCAGTAACCTTTTCTGCTGGAATGGCTACCCAAGGGCTGGTTCCTTTCTGCAATATATACAGCTCCTTTATGCAAAGAGCTTACGATCAAGTTATTCATGATGTCTGCATTCAAGACTTACACGTCGTCTTCTGTCTGGATAGAGCCGGGTTTGCCGGAGCCGACGGGCCAACGCATCATGGTTGCTACGATATAGCATATATGAGGTGTCTACCCAACATGGTTGTTTCGGCTCCAATGAATGAAGAAGAACTTAGGGACTTGATGTACACAGCTCAATTAGAGAAAAATAGTGGTCCCTTAACGATAAGATATCCCAGAGGCCAGGGTATTATGCCAGATTGGAAAACTCCAATGAAGGAAATTGAAATAGGGAAAGGGCGAATGGTAAAGGAAGGCACCGATTTAGCTATTCTTTCGATTGGTCACATAGGCAATTACGCGGTTGAAGCAAGCGACCAACTTCAAATTGAAGGTATCAGTGCTGCACATTATGATATGCGTTTTGCCAAACCACTGGACGAGCAACTTCTACACCAAATATTCACACAATTCGAACACATAATAACTGTCGAAGACGGGAGTTTAATGGGGGGGTTTGGTAGTGCAATTCTGGAGTTTATGGTTGACAACAATTACAAATCCAACGTTAAGCGGCTTGGAATTCCGGATCGGATTGTAGAGCATGGCACGCAACTTGAACTCCAAAAAGAGTGTGGCTTCGATACCGATGGTATTATCGTAGCAGCCAGATCGGTATTGGAGAAAGTCGTCTGACCCAAGTTAAGTCAGAGACAGAATTTACATTTATTCTCTTATTATATACAAAATCACTCATACGGTCTAAATTAGCCTTAACACTTTTTCCTGAATGAAAGAGCCAAACGTTAATTTCTTTAAAGACGTCTATGAAGTGGTGAGATTAATCCCCAGAGGTAGGGTTACGAGCTATGGTGCTATCGCGGAATACCTTGGCACTAAAGGAAGTGCAAGAGTGGTTGGTTGGGCCATGCATGGAGCCGCTGCAATAGAGGGTGTTCCGGCTCATAGAGTTGTGAATCGACAGGGGCTGCTCACTGGTAAAATTCACTTCGGTGAAAATAAAATGCAGAAGCTACTAGAGAATGAAAATATCAAAGTCGTGAATCACAAAATTCAGGATTTCGAAAAAATCTTTTGGGATCCAATGAGTGAACTTGGTTTATAATCTGAATAAAACAGACATTGTACAGATCCAGCACCACTAACCCAGAACTCGAAATCACTATCGGCATCAAAAAAAGTACCTGCAGTCTCAATTGAGAAACATGAGATATTCGAATACGGGAACCTAAATTCCTTCTTCTTGCCAGTGATCAATAGCAGTTTTTAAAGAAATTGACACAAACGGTCAGCTATATTTATTCAATTGAGCCTTGATTTAGTTTCTAATAATATTCATGTTTGCCGACTCAAAAGAAAATACTATGCTACCAAAAGTGAATCCTACTCATACTTCTTCCTGGAAAAAACTACAGAGTCATAAAGAGGAATTGGCCGATACCAGAATGTCCAAATTGTTCGAAGAAGACCCGGAAAGATTCCGAAAATTTTCTCTTGATTTTGAGGATATCAAAATAGACTTTTCGAAAAACATGATCACATCAGAAACGATGAGTTTATTAATTCAATTGACCGAAGAAGTCAAGTTAGATGAGGCGAAAGAAAAAATGTTCCTCGGAGACATTATCAATGGTACAGAAAACAGATCGGTCCTGCATACGGCTCTTCGAAATCGCTCTAATCAGCCAATTATAGTAAATGACGAAGATGTAATGCCTGACGTAAACGAGGTCTTAGAGAAGATGAGAGTTTTTTCAGAGCGTTTACATAGTGGAGATTGGAAAGGTTATACTGGCAAGAAAATCACAAACCTCGTAAACATAGGTATTGGCGGATCGAATTTAGGTCCGAAAATGGTCGTTGAGAGTTTAAAACCATATGCTACCAAAGGCATTGTACCTCACTTTGTTTCTAATGTCGATGGAAGCAATATACTTGAGGCATTAGAGTCAGTTGATCATGAATCGACCTTGTTTATTATTTCATCAAAAACATTTACCACCCAGGAAACAATGACCAATGCCCAAACCGCAAGAGATTGGTTTGTTATGCAATCGGGGTCAGAAGAAGCCATTGGGAAGCATTTTGTAGCCGTCTCTACAAACACTGATAAAGTTCGGGATTTTGGGATAAACCCTGATAATATGTTT
>JAJCYL010000721.1 GCA_029262955.1 Cytophagales bacterium
ATTAACTCTTGAATATTGCATTGAGGTTCATTATGGTAGCAGTCATTGTCTTAATTAAATCTTTATTGGCTGTTCTGGATTTGTAATCCAGAACTATCCCTTTTTGCCAATCAAGATTCGGATTACAAATCCGAATGAGCTTCAGTAGGCCATTACTCCACTCAAAACCGAGCGATCTTAAATCATAAATCCCAAATCCTAAATATTAAATCGCATCTCCCTCTACTCACTACTCTTTCGGAGATTCCTGCCTGCCTCGTCGGCAGGCGGGCTTTCGCATGAATGAACTGTAATGAGAATAAAAAAGAGAGCCTGCAAAAGCAGGCCCTCACAAACAACCTACCCCACATGATCAACCTACTCTTTTGCTCTTCTCAACAATGACATCTTCATATAATTCGAGGACTTCATCAAACTCTGCGCCCGATCGTATCACTCTCTTAACCTTGATGAGGTCACCAATCCTGACATCTTTGATACTCTCATTGATTGCTTTGGTGAAGGTGGAACTAACGCCAATTTTCGAACCGGTTGACTTCAAGTTGATTACCTTCTGGCCATTAAGGTCTACCATTATCTCACTTACTCTGCCTTCCACCACAACCACTTTCGAATCTCCGTCACTTGACAGATACTTGGCGTTAGCCACCTCGCTATTGTCTAAAAATTCTTTGATTAATTCATCGACTTTGATTTCCACGAATGGCCCGACACCCTGAACATCCCTGTGCGGCATATTATAAAGAAGTGCATAGCCGGAACCGATAATTATGACAACAAGGCCAATGATCAGTATTTTTTTAATTGATATTTTTTTCATCTGCTGTAGAACTTTGTCAAGCTAACGATTAATCTTATTGATAGAGATCAAATTCCACATACAAGAGTCCCATTTAGGAAAATAAGACGCATTTAGGTATAACATCTTCGCGGATTTTCTGGTGAAATCGTAAATATTCATGAGTGATGATAGTCGTCATCTAAGAACGTTTTACAACTATTATGACATGAGTGTACATTGGAATGAATTGACACAAATTGACCTTAGGGCGCTAGGTGAGCAAAAGAGTGTTTTTCATGAGGCACTACAATTGGTTAATATCCCAGGCTTGTATTTGGGCACACCAACAACGAACTACCTTAATGCAGGCTTGAAATGGAACAGGCCTTTTATGGGGTTAATGAGTAAACCCTTATCCCTTGGCCATCAAACCATCCATACAGTATTAAGGTTACCCACTTTTGAATTGGTCATATTAAAAGATGAAAAGACAATCCTCGGTGAACATGATCTAAGAGATAAAAGGTATGATATAGTGTTGCAATGGTTTCAGGGAGTATTTGAAAGAATAGGTTTTAATGCAGAAAATTTCAGCCAACCCACATCTGAGATTTTTATGGAAAAGTATTTCAGCCAGGGAGCTGTATCAATTCATAATTTTATTGCTGCCTTGGAAATTGTTAAGCTCTTTAATAATGCTGTACTGGCTTTGAGAACATTAAGAATACAATTGACCGGCTCATCAGCCATTACCTGCTGGCCAACATCCTTTAAATTGTCCACTGTCGTACCTCTAAATATTTCGCAGAATGGTGAAATTAGAAGCGGTTTTGAAGCGGGATTCTGCCTGGGTAATCAATACATTCCTGAACCCTACTTTTTCGTAAATTCACTACCCTCGAGTGGAAATGACGAACTCACTTTGTGTGATATGATGGGTGGCGGTCAGGGGTGTTGTTCAGATGATGTCTTTGGCACGAAATTGTTATACACTAAACTCATAAACCAAACGGATCAATACTCCATGGTGAATCACTTTTTTTACCATAACATCCGTTTTTTACAAGAGAATATGAAAGTCCTAAGTCATTCCAACGATAAGATTCGCTGGAATTAGAATGTGATGAGAAAGGTTTTGGGCTCCATCGTTCGTTGCAGGTAAACGGGGACTTTATAAAAAACACAGATCACGCCGCCCCAATTAATAGTAATACTAACCTAGAAGATAAATGAGGTCGATGGCAAGATACTTTAATTGCTTAAAATCGATCGGATATTTGGATTCTCAAAAGTTAGAACAACCAACGGAGTAACAAAATCCCGGCAGATGTTACCGGGATTTCACAAACAAGGTCAAAACACTCAAAATAAAGACTCTATACAAACAAGAGACAATCGGAACTGGTGTACATCGAATTGATTCTATGTTTGATACTGATAGCTGGGGTTAGTTCTATTTTCTTTTTTGATTTCTTACTAATTGGCCGAGTTACAGCTTCTCTATGCATATTGGCCTTTTTCATATTTGCCCTCTACATTCCATGATTTTCATACGCTAATAAACGATTCATTAAATAAAGAGGCTAATAAAAGTTATGTTGAAAAGACTCAATTGCCAAAATGAGCCATTATCATTCAAATGGTAATCAGGGTAGGTCACATACTATTTCGACCCATTTTCTAAACTAAGCCCTATAAGTACCAATTTTTTTAGTCTGTAATACCTACCTGCCGTTAAGTGTAGAAAACTAAAACATGATGAGTCCTATTTATCGAAACACACTCGTGGTCTTACTAATTGTAATTACCAGGGTTACGAGTGCCCAGGATCTAAGTAAACTTTTTGTAAAGTTATCGCCTTCTGTGGTTGTGGTTACGACATTAACTACTAATACCGGTCCTGATCCTTCGGCTAATGCCGGATTGGGATCTGGTGTTTTGATCAAAGATGACCTGGTGGCTACGGCTTCACATGTGGTACATACTGCCAACGCAATTACGGTAATGTCACAGAGTGGTGATGAGGTTAGGGCTGAAGTACTCACCTCCATCCCGGCATTAGACCTGGCAATCTTAAAACTGGAACGTCAACCCGAGAGTAGCAGTGTTGCCAAATTAGGCAACTCTGACAAAATGGAAATAGGAAATCAGATCATGGTAATTGGTGCACCATTTGGTCTGGCACACTCTCTCTCAATCGGTCACATTAGCGGGCGCCGTAAGAAAGCGTTGGTGGCCGGGGGAAATGTGGAAATTGAATTTTTGCAGACCGATGCTGCGATTAACCAGGGAAATTCCGGAGGTCCTATGTTTAACCAGAAAGGAGAGGTTGTGGGGATCGTTAGTTTTATTCTTAGCAGCACCGGAATGTTCAGTGGGCTTGGCTTTGCCGCTTCGAGTAATATGGTTGAGAAATTGCTATCGCAAAACCCTTCTTTATGGTCCGGTTTTGAGGGTATTTATCTAAATGAAGAATCCGCAGGCATTTTCAATGTGCCGCAATCAACCGGTATACTTGTTCAAAGGGTAGTAAGAGAATCACCGGCTGATAGAATTGGCCTCTTAGCTGGAAAACATAAAGCTACCATTGAGGGTCAGGAAATATGGATTGGAGGCGATATTATTCTTGAAATACATGGAACCTCATGTAGCGATCCTCAAGATTTTAACCTTATCAAGAGAAATTTAGAGACACTTGATGTTGGAAGCTCATACGAAATTAAAGTGTTACGCCAGGGGAAAATTGTTATCCTTAATGGGGTAGTGGCTAATATTCCGGGAAAAAACTTCTAAAAATCCTCAGTTATAAGGAGGCTGACTATTTAGAAGTTATTTCAGACCCTTAAGTCTTCAGTTCAAAGGAATTTCACTGAATAAGTTAGTCGATAAGCTGCATTCTCTCCAAATCCAACGTCATTTTTTTCAGGACCGTAACCGTAAAAAAAGCCCAATTCCAGACCTCCAGAAAGTGAGCCAAATAATTTGAACTTAAGGAAGTTATTAATGCCCAGACCACCCTCAAAAAAACCGTCAGATTAAGTGACGGTAGAAGCCTCGACACCAAGGTGCGGATCTTTGTTACTAAGGCAGCCATTTGATCCTCACCCTGGACATATACCAAACAAAGGGCAGGGTTTTTGCTTGAGTATGAGATTAATCTACAAAGCTTCGGAAATTTCAGATAGGGTTGCATTCCTTAAGGACCCAACTTTAAAAGTGAGCCGCTTTAGGTGATTAATTTATATAAGTTAGTCTTTATATGTCCGTTGAATCAATCATATGCCAGGAGGAAGGTCCGAAATTATGCAGTATATGTAAAATAATGTGAAACGTAATAACCAGAATTATGAAAAAGCAATTAGCAACAATATTGATTTTAGGTAGTTATCAACTGATTGGCCAAAATAGCAATCCCGATTCACATCCTGTTCAATACGAAGTGGGTAACTCCATTGTCGTGAATTGTTCAACTTGTAATTCTGAAATCGGACACATTAAGTACCATCAGTTTAAAAACTCTACTGAAACTTACTTCCAGGTAAAAAACAAAGCAGTGATTGAGGAAAATGGCAATCATCTTTGCTCAGTTTGTCGAACACCCTTATTTAAGGAAGACTCTTTGATTTTAACCTCTTCGCGTTGGAATGTTTTTAAACAAGCCGAGAACGAGAACATTCTCATACGTAAGGTCACCGCAAATGATTGGGATTCCCATGTAGAGCAATGCATTATTTGTCAGAAAAATGAACACTATGCCCCAGGATTACACTTTGATATGAATTCCGGTAAAAAGAAAAAAAGCAAAAACTGAACAACCTACGCGTACCATGAATATACCTCAAACCAATAGAAAGCGCCTGGTTATAGTCGGTGGTGGCCTACAGGTGTAGAACTCGCAGGTGCCCTTACGGAACTGAAATCATGCGTATTGCCGGGCCGATTATCCCGATCTTGATATTAGCCAGATGAAAATAGTCTTAGTTTAAACCCGGATTCCAACCCGGATTTGTCATTAGAGTTTTGTTATGAAGGGTTAAAGCACAAGAAAATCAAGTACTTAGGTCGAGGAGGCATAGCATCGCTATGGTGACGAGCCAATCACATGTTAAGTGCTTGATTTTGAAGTGATTTGACCATG
>JAJCYL010000722.1 GCA_029262955.1 Cytophagales bacterium
GAAGACGAAGTTCGAATAAAGAATATCGAACACCGAATTTTGAAGTAGCTATTTTATTTCGATATTCATATTTCTTAGTCACTAAGAAAAGCGTATGTTCCTGAAGAAATCACTTTATCCTTTGCTACCCAAGAGCTACAATTTTGGAAAAAGAAGGAACACTTTCAGAAAAACGTTGAAATATTTGGAAGAAAGAAATGCTAAAGTTTTAGTTGAAACCGGAACTGCGAGAAATGGATTAAACAATACCAAGAGCGACGGAGCCTCAACGATTGTTTTTGCAGCCTGGGCAGCACAAAATGGCGCATTTCTCTATTCGGTGGATCACGACTTACAAGCAATTGCGATGGCCAAAAAAGAAATTCTTAAGATGGAGTTAGAAGACTCGGTCGAGTTTGTAAATGCAGACTCCCTCCCCTTCCTGGCCAACTTTGAACAAAAAATCGATTTCCTCTATATGGATAGTTTCGATTATGACAAAAGGGACAAAACACAACAACGATTGAGTCAAGCGCATCATTTAAGAGAGTTTCAGGCGGTTAAATCTAAACTGCATGATAATAGTTTAGTGCTCATTGACGATTGCAAGCTAGCTGGAGGTGGTAAGGGTAAATTGGCTATTGAATATATGAGGGAAAAAGGTTGGGATATCACCATTAACTCCTATCAATGCCTTCTTCACAAAAAAGTATTAAGTGAGGTATAATCAAAGATAAGTAAATGAACTACCAGCCTCTTTTGAATTATATGGAGCAACATATCCAATTGACCTCCGAAGAGAAATCGTTGGTAATAAATAGGGTTAATCATCGGAAATACCTTCGAAATCAATATGTCGTACAGCAAGGTGATGTTTGTCGTTTTGAAAGTTTCGTCCTTTCCGGATGCCTTAAAACATTCTATGTTGATCAAGATGCCCAGGAACATATTGTGATGTTTGCGGTGGAAAATTGGTGGTGTGCTGATTTAGGAAGTTTTATCACTCAAACACCAGCTGATTATAACATACAATGCCTGGAAAATACAGAACTCCTACAGTTCTCCTTCGATAATCTACAACAGCTTTATCTGGAAGTACCACAACTTGAAAGGTTTTTTCGGATAATAATCCAAAATGCTTACGTCGCTACCGAAAAGCGAATTGTTAGGAATTTTAGCCTCTCGGCAAAAGAAAGATATTTAAAATTCAGGGAGCAATATCCCCAAATGGAACAACGCGTACCTCAGTATATGATCGCCTCCTACCTGGGGATTACTAAAGAGTTTTTAAGCAAGCTTAGAGGTCAGCTGATGCAAGAGGACTAGCACCTTAATCTAGATTAATCTTTTTTTTTAACCTACTCCATTTTCTCATATCAAGTGTGACTTGAACTTTGTATTAAACAAAAAATACAATGTAATGACAACATTATTAGAAAAAATTACAGACCTCAATGACTTGATTCTTGAGGGCAAAATTATGGAAGCATTTGAAAAGTATTACCATCAAGAAGTGGTCATGCAGGAAAACGAAAATGCGCCAACTATTGGTAAGGATGCTAATCGCCAAAGGGAAGAAGAGTTTTTAGATGCATTGAGTGAATTCAGAGCTGCAAACCCACTGAAAGTTGCTGCCGGTAATGCCATTACGATGGTCGAATGGCACTACGACTACTCTCATCGCGAATGGGGCGAAAGAAATTACACTCAGATCTCTGTTCAAGAGTGGAATGACGGACTAATAGTTAAAGAGAAATTTTATTACAACAATTAAATCTTAAGCAATGGAAAAGATTGTTAGAATAGTCACGAATATCAGCTTTCTACTGTTATCCGCATTTGCTCAAGGGCAATCAATTAATTGGGACGTTGATCCGGTACATTCATCATTGAGTTTTTCCATCGATCACCTTGTGATCTCTGAAACTATTGGTGAATTCAGTGAATACTCTGCTGATATAAAGTCTGATAAACCTGACTTCACTGATGCCTTATTTAATGTTAGTATACAGGTGAGTAGTATCAACACCAAAGATGATCAACGAGACGAGCACTTACGAAGTGCTGATTTCTTTAATGTAGAAGAATTTCCAGTAATTACTTTCAGGGGAAAAGAATTCAAGAAGGTCAACAATAACAAATATGAAGTTATAGGTGATCTTACCATCCGGGACATCACAAAATCAGTGAAATTTGATGGTCAATTCGGTGGAATTGTAAATGATCCTTGGGGAGGCGTTAGGGCTGGACTAAAAATATCCGGTGAAATTGACCGGTATGATTTTGGGTTGAAGTATAATTCTGTTCTCGAAGCCGGAGGGCTGGCCATCGGCCAAAATGCGAGGATTGAATGCCGCCTGGAGCTTGTGAAAAAGATGAGCAACTGAATAGTTAAATCATGGGTAGCTGCTCAACAACTTTTGGTGGCAGGCGATCGCATTGAGTTAGTATTGACGGCAAAAACTACTGGAAGGAATTGGAAAAACACAATAAATAGAACAAGAACATTAAGCAGCGGTCATGAATAAATAATCATGACCGCTTTTTATTTGACAATCATCTCAACCCCTTTCTCTATTTTTAGGAAATGAGTTACAAAAAAGTCCCAACCTTTGTCATTGTAATAATGTTGACGATTTCTTGTTCGGAAACAAAATCTACAAAGGCTGTTACAACCCCGGAAGCTAATCAGATAATAGACCAGTGGCTCGATCTCTGGAAAACATATGATATCAATAGTCTCGAAAATATTTTCTGGGATGACCCGGATTGTACTTATTTCTCATCCGAAAAGGAAGGAATCATCAAAGGTTTTGATGCACTGACTCCTCATCACGAAGGTTTCGGATTTGTCAAAGGAGGAAAAACACCTACGAATTCGCTCTGGCTTGAAGAACAAAATACATTCCTATTGAACTCAAATTGTGTAGTAACTGCTATCTGGTACTTTGGAGATAAATCCGCCCCCAGAGACAGCATACAAAATGGGCCTGTAACCTTCGTTCTTGTAAGAGATGACAATGACCAGGTTAAAATTGGTCATACGCACTTCGCCAATTATTAGGCCCATTTCGCAATTAATGAAGCATGTGTTCTTCCTTACTTTTGCAGCAGCGGCTTGGGGACTGAATTTCCACCTTGCCGGAGAAATGCTCAAATATTGCACCCCTATAGAAGGTGGCTTTTGGAGATATACATTCGGAGTTACAACTCTTTTGATATTCACCATTGGGAACTTACCTAAATGGCAATCAGTGAAAGATCAGATTTTTCCGCTTTTACTCATTGGTTTAATTGGTCTATTTGCTTTCAACTACTTTTTCTTTCTGGGGCTCACTTATACCAGTGGCATTAATGCTGCTTTGATCATAAGTCTCAACCCTGCGCTTACACTTCTGTTTTCTCACTATATACTTGGCACAAGAATAACCAGGAATCACTACTTGGGTATTTTGGTTGCTTTTTTTGGAGTGGCTGTTTTGATTTTAAAAGGTAATCTGACATCAGTAAGTCAATTGTCATTCAATCAGGGAGACGGTTGGATCATGTTGGCCAACACCATTTTTGCTTTGCAACATATTTGGATCAAAAAGTATGGCTCCAATTTAAGGAATTCCCATTTAACCCTTATTACCAACTTCTTTTGCCTGTGCGGCTTTATCCTGGTACTACCAGCATTCGGCCTAGGACAATTCTCAGATTATCCATCCAATTTTTGGTATTCCGCTTTCGGTATTGGATCGATTGGAACTGCCATCGCTTATTACTTTTGGAATGTTGGAGTAAAACATTTGGGCCCTGCCAAAGCCGGTGTTTTTATGAATGTAGTCCCGCTTGCAACTGGCGTGACTTCTTTCGCTTTCGGTCAAAGTATTCAGGTAATTCATTTGATTAGTGGGCTCATAATTATCACAGGCATTATTATCATGCAGATGAATAACCTCCAAAAGAAGCTATAGTATAATTGAAAAACTTCCCGTTCATTGCCTGGCCGAATGTGGAATATCGATCCTATAAGTTGAAATATAGCTCTATGTTTATGTAATTCAATCACTATCTAACTTGTAAAATGAGAAACCTATCACTTTTAACGATCATCTTGACTTTGGTAACCTTCAGTTGCCAATCACCAACAGTAGAAAATGAAAATCCTCAGAATATCATAGAACTAGAGATCAACGAAGGAACAAACATGGCTGCAGCTTTGTCGCCAGATGGTAAAACACTAGCCCTCGATGTTTTGGGAAGAATTTGGCTTATGCCAGCTGAGGGGGGTGAAGCTGTAGCAATTACAGATTCATTGGGCAATGCCCGTCAACCTTCGTGGTCCCCGGATGGTACTCAGCTAACCTTTCAGGCTTATTGGGACGGCAATTGGCACATCTATGTGGTCAATAAAGATGGGTCCTCCTTGAAAAAGATGACCAACGGTGAATTTGATCATCGCGAACCACATTGGTCACCTGATGGTACAACATTGGCCTTCTCTTCAGATCGAAGCGGAAATTACGATATCTGGACCAGGGATATTGTTGGTGAGCAATTGATACCGATCACTAATAATGAGGCAAATGAGTACGGACCAGCTTGGTCTCCGGACGGCTCACAATTAGCTTTTATCTCTAATGACCCAAAATCTGGAGGCGTCATTGTACGTTCCATGGCAAATGGCAGCACAAAGAGCGTTTATAAATCCAGTGAAAAACTTGCAGCCGTCTCATGGTCTCCATCCGGAAAGGATGTCCTTTTTAATGAATTGAGCAAAGCCTCTGCACAACTAAAATCTGTCAATATCGAAGGCAATTCTGAGGTGACTGTATTAACCCCGGAGAATGAAGAGGCCTTCCCATTTAGGGCCTCCTGGAGGTCAGATACCAGCCTCATTTATACAGCAAATGGACGGGTAAAATCCAGCACTATCGGCGGAACCTCAAAAGACGTTCCTTTTGCTGCGAAAGTGTTCATGGATAGGACTCCCTATAAACGAAAAACCAGGGATTTTGACACTACTGAACCTCAGACAGCTAAAGGAATTGCATGGCCAGTCCTTTCACCAAATGGGCAAGAGGTTGTCTTCGTAGCGCTACAAGATTTATGGTTAAGAAAAGAGGATGGCTCACTGGAACAGCTCACAGATGACCCCTATGTACAGGTTTTACCAGCATGGTCTCGTGATGGTCGTTTCATTGCCTACAGCTCAGATCAAGATGGAGCTTTTGCTCTGTTCATCAGGAATATGGAAGATGGCTCTGTATCCAAGCTATTGGAAACAGGCAGTTCAGCCAGTGGTATCAGTTGGTCACCCGATGGAAAAACGATTGCCTATACCCAAAGCTTTGGTCCACGTGGCGGTCAACTTTTTACAGCTGACGTCAAAACCGGCAAGAACTCACCAATTGGTGAACGTCTTCCCAGCAGTGTAGGCACACCAGCATGGTCACCAGATGGGCAGACTATAGCACTGTCAGTTCTCGATCCATATTCAACACTCTACCGTGAAGGAGTCAATCGTGTGATGCTTTTTTCAAAAGATGGTAAATCCAGACCTCAGGAGGCAGCAGAACATTGGTCCTTTGGAGTGCGTGGAAATAATGGACCGGTCTGGTCACCCGACGGGAAATATATGGCTGCCGCCACCAGAGGTAACATTTGGATTGTTCCTGTGGACGAGAATGGTGATGCCACGGATTTCCCTATCCAGGTGACTGACGAACTCTCAGACGATCCCAGTTGGAGTGCGGATTCGAAGCAAATACTATTTACAGCAACGGATAAGTTAAAAATTGTAAATATCGAAGATAAGTCCACCCGAGAAATCCCTTTAACGCTAACCTGGTCAAGAAATCATGCTAAGGGAACAAAAGTCATTCATGTGGGTGGATTAATTGATGGCGTTAACAATACCGTGCAGGAGAATGTTGACATTACCATTACCGGGCATAGAATTACTGACATCAGCCCTCACGATGATGCCAGGACAGCGGATGTGAAAATTGATGCCTCTGATGCATTTGTGATGCCAGGACTAATTGACATTCACTCTCATGAAGGCAGTACTTTCGGGGAACGACTCGGTCGAGCCTGGTTGTCCTGGGGCGTAACTACCATTCGAAACCCATCATCAGACCCATACGATGAGATCAATAGAAAAGAAGCCATCCAATCAGGAAGGGCCATGGGGCCAAGAATATATCTCACCGGAAGCCCCATTGATGGTAGTAGAATCTATTATGGTGGTGCAATTGCGCTACAATCAGAGGATCAGATTGAAATGGAGCTCAATAGAGCCAAAGCTTTAGATTTTGACCTCATTAAGACTTATGTAAGGTTGTCAGACCCATTGCAGCAAAAAGTGGTTGACGGTGCTCATGCCTTAGGAATTCCAGTCACTTCTCATGAAATATATCCTGCAGTGTCTTATATGACTGATGGTACAGAACATGTAAGTGGAACCAGCCGCATCGGTTATTCATCTAAGATATCAAGACTATGGAGATCCTACGACGACATGACAGACATGCTGGCTTTATCCGGAATGAGCTTCACTCCTACCACCGCAATTATTTCATACAAATATTTAATAGAAAGGGATCCGACACCTTTGGAAGATATTAGAATCAAAACTTTCCCAAGAATGGGAGGAGATGGCATTCCGGGTTTGATAGGATCAGAAGCTATGAGCCTGGAAAGTACTGAGGAGCTTTACAAGAATCTGATCCAAATGGTGACTCAAGTACATCAAAAAGGTGGGTTCATCGTTGCCGGTACTGATAGTCCCATTATTCCTTATGGTTTGGCACTGCACCTTGAATTGGAAACTTACCAGGATGCAGGTCTTTCTCCATTTGATATCTTACAAACAGCCACTATTAACAATGCTACACTTCTGAATGCTCAAGATGACTTAGGCACTGTAGAAGTCGGAAAAATTGCTGATTTAATTATTGTCAACGCCAATCCCCTTGAGGATATTAAGAATGCCAGACAAACGAGGACGGTCATCAAGAATGGGGAAGTTTATGATTTAGCAGTTTTGTTGAAAAGGCCAGAGTAGGTCTAAGATTTAAGAGTTATGATTTGAGACTTCAGAATATTTGATCTTTATAAATCAGGAAGCCTTCAAACCAATTCGAATTTAATTCGTATATTTATAAAACGTAAATATACCAAATGATAACTTTTACTTCTTCTTTGCCGGATCATCTACTTATGGAGCTAGATACTATTGCCAAGAAATTCAACGTTCCCAAAAACAAGTTGATAGAAAGGGCGCTAAGGGTTTATCTTGATCAACTAAAAAGATCAGAATATGTAAGCTCCTATAAAAAGGCCGGACAGGACGTTGAAATCATGTCTGTTGCCGAGGAAGGAATGGCTGAATACCTGACTAATCTATCAGAATCTGATGAAGCAAAAGGAGATTTGGGAAATATATCTTGATCCTGTTAAGGGAAGTGAACAATCCGGCCGTCGACCAGCCGTCATTATCAGTGGAAACCTATTAAACAAATACCTTGAGGTAGTTATCGTTTGTCCATTGACTACCAAGGTCAAAAACTATAAGGGTAATGTGATCCTAAATCCAAACCCAGTTAATAAGTTGATTCAGCCGTCGGAGGTTCTAACATTTCACATTCGGTCCATTTCCAAGAAAAGGTTGAAAAAGAAGGTTGGCGAAATTACTACTGAGGAATTAGTGGAGATCAAATCAACTTTGGGTGATATTTTGAGGTATTAGTTGATTAGTTG
>JAJCYL010000723.1 GCA_029262955.1 Cytophagales bacterium
TTAGCAAAAGGTTAGATATGAAAATAACGGCACTACTAATTTTCCTCCTACCGACATTTTCTGTTGCCCAGGACATGGATTTCACAATTTGGTCGAAGTTGGCGAATGTAGAGTATGAGAAAAGCGAAGACGAATATGGAGAAGTTTATATCCCGGATTTCAGTACTGAGATTGAGAAAATGGAAGATACGGAGATCGTTTTGGCGGGGTATATTATGCCATTTGAAGGGATGTTTTCCCCTAAACACATCTTTCTATCCTCGCTTCCGGCAGCAGCTTGTTATTTCTGTGGTAGTGGTGGTCCGGAGTCTGTAGCTGAAGTATTTCTCGATGAGCCTATTGAATTCACCAATGAGATTGTCCAGATAAAAGGTATTCTTAAACTGAATGCCTATGACTATAATCAAATGATGTACTTGCTGGAAGATGCTAAAATGATTGAATAACTAACTAAAACGATGAAGACATTAATAATTTTCTCCTTTACTGTATTTGCCTTTGTGGCCTGTGGGCCTGATCAAAAGGCTAAAGAGGAAGCTATTAAAAAAATTAAATATGAGGACGTAATGGCTGTTCATGATGAAGTCATGCCAAAGATGGGTACCATTCGAAAATTAAAAAAGGAACTTGTGGCTAAAGCTGAAATTTTAATGGCTTTAGATTCATTATCTGCGGAGGCACAGAAATTTCTTACTGCTGCGACCCAATTAGAAGCAGCAAGCGAGAATATGATGGTTTGGATGAGGGCATTTTCTGAACCAGAAGAAGGGACAGCCCATGAAGAAGTATTAAAGTTCTATGCAGTTGAGCTTGAGAAAGTCAAGGAAGTTCGGGAAAGTATGCTTAGCGCTATTAAGAAGGCCGAAGGAATGAAGTAGTTAAAAGAACATACCCTCCAAGATTTTCAAACTCTTGAAGGGTATGTGCTAACTAGAACAGAACTACCAGCCAATGCCATAAAATGCCTCTTCCCCATTCGGGTAAGTTCCTTCAATTAAGGTTCCGCCACTCTTATTTAATAGCGCATTTCTTAAATCCTGAACATTAGAAATGGTCTTCTTATCAATACTGGTGACGATAAATCCTTCCTCAATTCCGGCATCTTTCCACTTGCCATTGCCGGTATCAGTAAGTTTAGCCCCACCCTTGATTTTCAATTCTTCTTTTTCCTCATCGGAAACGTCCTCAAATGTGGCGCCTTCGACTACCACAGAATTTCTGACTTCTACTATCTGGGTGTTGCCCATGGTATTTTTCAGGGTAGTGGATGCAGTCCTCTCGTTTCCGTCCCGTATATATTTAACCATTACTTTGTCACCAGGACGTTTTCTTGCGATCTGCTCTTGAAGCTCTGAAACGTTTCTAACTTCCACGTTGCCCACCTCAATAATTACATCACCTTCTCTAATTCCAGCATCATCCGCAGAACTACCATCATTTACCCGAGCTATAAAAACTCCCGTCAAAATGTCCAAACCCTGATCTTCAGCTAATTCTGCGGTGACATCAACAATACTGACACCCAAAAGGGCTCTTTGCACCACGCCAAATTCAAGCAGGTCATCCATTACTTTCTTTACCAATGCCGCGGGCACTGCAAAAGAATAACCCTCAAATGATCCTGTATGGGTTGCAATAGCGGTATTGATTCCAACTAAATTTCCACGTAAATCAACTAATGCTCCACCGCTGTTGCCAGGGTTTACGGCAGCATCAGTTTGAATAAACGCTTCAATACTAAAATCACTCCCTCTTAAAATGTTAATGTTTCTTGCCTTCTGGCTAACAATTCCTGCGGTTACGGTTGAACGAAACTCGAACGGATTCCCTACAGCCAAGACCCACTCTCCAATTCTAACATCATCGGAGTTGCCGAAGCTCAGGTAGGGAAGTCCCTCCCCTTCTACCTTAAGTAGTGCAAGGTCAGTGGTTGGGTCTGTACCAACAATTTTTGCAGGATATGAGCGATTGTCGTTCAGTAATACTTCAATGTCGTCCGCGTTATCAATGACATGGTTATTCGTAACTATATATCCATCCACAGAAATAATTACTCCTGAGCCAGTAGACCTGCCCCTTCTTTGCTCTCCACCTCTATCACGGAACCTGTCTCCAAAGTAGTCTTTGAACATTTCATCCAAAGGATTTCTTGAAGCATACCCCGAGCCATTGTAAGTCGATCTGATATGCACAACTGAGGGCATAGTTACCTCAGCAGCATAGACAAAATTGAGCCCTTCCGGTACTGTTATTGAAGCGGTATCAAAATTACTGGTGAATTTCACGGGTTGAACCTGGCCAAAAGATGCAATGTCTTTTTCCTCGTCGACTAGAATGTGAAACCCCGCTAATGCTATTAATCCGCCGAATAATGAGGCGAATATCAAACCGAAATAAAACTGCTTACCTGATATCATAATTGAAATATTACTTCTTTAATATTAAAAGTTAACCAACTTAGTTCTAAAAACGAACATCCGTCAGAATAGATACTTTCTTTAACAAATTTTAACCCCTCGTGTTATGGAAGTCTATTACTTACCTTCTAAATAATTTGTGAGATACTTAAATTTATCCGTGAGTTGCCCTTCTTTAGCAATGGTTGCCCTCTTGATGACGCCATCTGAATCGTCACCGACTAAGTGAGGAAGCACATTCTCGAGTAGCTGGTTCCCAAAATCCTCTGAAGAATTACGAGGGAGCTCACAGGGCAGATTGTCAACAGCCATGACACTAATATTTCCCTCGTCAGAAAATGGCGGTGCTATTTTATCCTGGGTTGGCTCGTAATCGTAGATTGGGTCCCCAATCGTAGAAGGTTTCTTTGTGGAAGGGATGGAGCCTTCAATATCACAGGTAATATCGGCAATGATCCTGATTTTGAAATCACTTTGGCTGGCATCTTCCGCAGTAAATAGGACGGGGGCGGAAGGGTTCCAGAACGCGGCTCCTATCAATATATCGGTTTCGTGTGTATATTTTCTGAAATCGTTCTCAAAATTTCCCGGTGATTGAAAAAACTCTCCCAATTTGAATGGAATGCCTTCTTTGTGCAAGGTGTAATCCCTATTGTTCAATTGAGTAAAAACCGGCTCAGGAAAACTCCTGTCAAGATATTCGGCAGGACTCACTTTTCTAATTCCCAGCCCATTCAAAACTTCCATAGCACCCTTCGATACTCGGCCACCACCTGTAAGCGCAATTTTAATGGCCGGTAATTTTATTTTCGAATACTCATTTTTTAGATCGTCATAATCAAGGCATTCATGTGCCCGGCGCAGGTCATAAGCATTATACCTTTTCCCGTAGGTGTAGAAGGCATTGTATGCCCCTACAATTCCAGCCCATCTACCGAATGCTATAATCCTTACTCCTTCGGAACTGGTCAATGTCTCATAGTCTATTAACCGGATCTTCTTTTTAATAATCTCTTGCAAGAGGATTCGGTTGTAGGCTTGTTCCTTTATGGTATGTGAGAAGAAAAGGTAAGTCTTACCCTCCAACAGATCTGGTAACTCGACTTCTTTTACTCCAAGTATAATCTCACAATCGTCTAAGTTGTCAACTATTTCTACTCCTTCATCGCTATAGTCGTCATCGCTGAAGCAACGAATTTTACTTGTTTGACATACTACTTTGACGG
>JAJCYL010000724.1 GCA_029262955.1 Cytophagales bacterium
TCCAAATTGAAACATGCTAACCTTAAAACCTGTGCGGAAGCCCTGCATCGGATTTTAACATATTACCAATATTCTGGCATCCCATCCATCGTTTCCCATTCATTTGGTTCAGCCGTAGCAACTTATACCCTGGCAAGGAAAGGCCATGTTATCAATAAATTTATTATGCTTTCCACTCCGGATAAGATCCTTGATATTTTCAATGATTTCAAGCAAGTTATTTCACTTGGGAGTAGTGCTTTCGACATTATGCTTGATCGGGTAAGAAGTATTCTGGGAGAAGATATTGAAGATATTAGTGTCAATAAGCTTACGGCCGAAATTCAATACCAGGAACTATCAATTATTCATGATGAGCTAGATAGAGTACTTCCTTATAGCAACTCTTTAAATGTTTATCAGAATTCAAAAAAAGCTAAGCTAACCACTCTCGAAAAAGTAGGTCATTATAAGATGCTCTGGAATGACTCGGTAATCAATAGTATTTTGTCTGAGTTGAAACCACAAAAAGCCACTGTTACTTAAATTCAAACTTTAAAGGATTACATGAATTAATCTTATAATAATGCCAATTATAATTCATGTGGGTTAATTTTGATAAACCGAAAAGGAAGATTATGAGTAAGAAACCAAAAGGTGGCAATAAGGATAAAAAATCACTCAAAGAGGTCAAAAACCTCAAGAATGAATTAAAGGACTTAAAAAAGAAGGTCTCCGGACTCAAGAAAAAAAATAAGGGTTTAAAAATCAAAATAGCCAAATTAAAGGGAACTAAAAGTAAGTTGATACCTGGCAATCAAAGGCCAAAAACACAAACTCCAGGTAAAGCCGAGACTAACAAGAAAGACGAACCAGTGGTAAAGGTCCCTCAAAGTACCGACTATAGTGCTAAAGAGGCTATTAGCAAATTGAAGGCTTTAAAAACCTCAAAAGAAGTCCTGAACTTCACCCAAAAAGAGGTGCGTGTTTCTATCAAAAAATTAGTTCCAGGCCTTGTGAAAAAACTGGCAATCAAATAATTTATTTCATATAATAAACAATTATAAACTAACCCTTGTGGCAGTTGTTGACTGCCTCGCAAATTCCTGTTAATTTCGACTTTTAATGGAAATACTGGGAATTGATATTGGGGGTTCAGGGATTAAGGCTGCAATAGTCGATACCTCGAAAGGCGTATTGTTAACTGAGAGACACCGAATACCTACTCCACAGCCATCCACACCAACAGCTGTAATTGATACAGTTGATGAAATAATCGATTTTTTCAACTGGAATGCACCTGTAGGCTGTGGGTTTCCTGCCGCAATTGTTGATGAGGTGGTTATGACAGCATCCAACATTGACAATGGATGGCTAGGTAAAAATGCTTCGGCCGAAATCACCAGGAATACTGGCTGTCCTGCCCACCTTTTGAATGATGTAGATGCAGCTGGACTGGCTGAGGTTACTTATGGTGCCGGAAAAGGTGTAATGGGGTCGGTCATCATGGTCGCAGCCGGTACCGGCATTGGTTCAGCTGTTTTCCGGGACGGGAAACTTTTTCCCAATACGGAACTGGGACATTTGATCATGCATGGTGATATAGCTGAAAAATATGCGGCTAATTCCGCTCGAAAAAGAGAAGAACTGGGTTGGGAAGAATGGGGTGGCCGTTTCAATGAATACCTCAATCACCTTGATTTTCTATTCTGGCCAGATCTATTTATCATGGGCGGAGGTGTGAGTAAGGATCACGAAGAGTACTTTAAATATTTTGACTTGAGATCAAAGATTGTACCCGCAGAAATGAGAAATCATGCTGGCATAATTGGAGCTGCTTTATACGCCCAACTCAAAGAGTTCCCTGATGGACAACCAGGCAACTAAATTACTTAATGAACACTACGGTCTATCGGGGCAACTCAAAAAACTCAATGCCTATGCCTCAGAGAATTTTTTGGTTCAAACCTCAAAGCAAAAGTTCGTTTTAAAAATATATATAAACAGCGACCACCCTGAATTAATTACCGCTGAGAATGAGATTCTGTTAGCCCTTAATAGAAGTAGCAAGCCTCTTGGTTTACCATGTCCGGTTCAAACCTTAAAAGGCAAGTACCAGGTAAGCCTGAATCTGGAAGGCATTAGATATGACGTTAGGCTGTTAACTTTTGTTGAAGGAACATTTTTTGCGGAAATTGAGCCCGATGATAATAGCTATCAAAGCTTGGGAGCTTATATAGCTCAACTTGATACTGAGTTACTCCTATTGAGAAACCCGGTAATCGAAAGTCGTGTCTATCACTGGAATATCCAACAGATCAGGCTAGCCGAAGACAAAATCAGCTATATCAATGGTGCCTTCGAGCAAAATCTGGTCAGATATTTCATCATGCAATACCGGGAAAATGCAGAATCAATCAACCATCGATTGAGGCATTCAATCCTACACAATGACTCGCATGAGTGGAACATTCTTACTGAAAACAATCTCGTTTCAGGCGCAATAGATTTTGGTGATACTGTATATGGTCCATTGGTCCAGGAAATTGCAATTACCGTCTGCTATGCCATGATGGCAAGTCAAGATCCCTGGAAAGTCGCTGCGACCATCCTCAGAAGTTATCACCAGAATTTACCTCTTTCAAGAGATGAGATCGCAGTTATCTACTACTATATCGGGGCCAGGTTATGTGTCAGTGTCTGCAATTCAGCTTATGCCAAGTCAAAGGATCCCGACAACGAATATATCATCATAAGTGAACAACCGGCATGGAAACTGTTGAATAAGCTTTTGACTTACAACCCGATTGCTGCAACAAAACAATTACTTATCGCCTGTGATTTTGAAACATCCGAATCCAATGTTGATCTTGATGTCCAATCCCGAAATCGCTATATCAGCAAGGCACTGTCTCTTTCCTACACTTCACCCATAAAGATGTCGGCTGCAGCATTTCAATACATGTATGAAGTCAATGGGAAAACCTATTTAGATTGTGCCAATAATATCTTTCATGTGGGTCACGCCCATCCCCGAGTGATAGCAGCTGCACAAAAGCAATTTGCGAAACTAAACACCAACACCAGGTATCTTTATGATGAACTTAATAACTACGCAGAAAATTTACTTGCCAAGTTTGACTCTCGACTGAATAAGATATTCTTTGTGAATTCCGGCAGTGCCGCGACAGACCTGGCCCTTCGGTTGGCAAGAAATTATACCAGATCATCCAGGACAATGGTGATGGATCATGGCTACCATGGCAATACTGCAGCTGCTATCGAAGTGAGTGCTTATAAGTTTAATGGTAAGGGAGGAATGGGGAAAAGCGACCACGTTGTAATTGCTCCGCTCCCAAAAGAAGATCACAAAGACAATGTTTTAGGAGCTTTGAGAAAGGAGATGGAATCTGACGAGCCCATTGGGACTTTCATAGCTGAATCAATTGTGGGGTGTGGCGGACAAGTGCCACTTTCACCGAGTTACATACAAGGGCTTCACCAAATGATCAGACTTCAAGGGGGCGTCTGTATTTCAGACGAAGTTCAAACCGGTTTTGCCAGAGTAGGCAGCCACTTCTGGGCGTTTGAAACTCAGGGAATTACACCGGACATCGTGATATTGGGCAAACCAATGGGCAATGGTCATCCAATGGCGGCGGTGGTTACTACTGATGAGATTGCCGGCGCTTTTGAAAATGGCATGGAATTCTTTAGCTCGTTTGGTGGGAACCCAGTTTCTTGTGTGATTGGTCAGGCAGTATTAGATGTCATCGAAGAAGAAGGGCTACAGCAACATGCTCTTGATACGGGTAATTATTTGATTGAACAACTCACTCATTTAAAGGCAACTACCCATTCCATTTCTGAGGTCCGTGGCTCAGGACTTTTCCTGGGAATCGAGTTAACCGACGAAAACGGCCCTGCTTCCAGGCTAACCACTACAGTAATTGATCAATTAAAGGAAGATGGAATTTTGCTCGGAATTGACGGGCCTCACCACAATGTAATCAAGTTTAAACCACCAATGTGCTTTAATCGAGGTAATGCTGACGAGTTAGTTCAAAAGATTCATAAGTCGTTAAAAATCCATGCCTAAAATGAATCCAATGTCTGAAGTTGCAGCCGTGTTCTTAAAACTCGGCTGTTTTTCGTTTGGAGGACCTGCGGTTCACATTGCCATGATGGAGGAGGAAGTAGTTAATAAAAGGAAATGGATTGACCATCAGCATTTTCTTGATCTCATTGGTGCTACGAATCTCATTCCTGGACCGAACTCAACCGAAATGACCATGCATTGTGGCCATGAAAGAGCCGGAGTGCCAGGCCTGTTCTTAGCCGGGTTTTGCTTCATTCTACCTTCAGTACTCATTACGGGTGTCATCGCCTGGTTGTACCAGCAATATGGCCAACTTCCCGAAGTGGCTCCATTCATTATCGGAATCAAACCGGCGGTATTAGCCATAATAGCTTCTGCCATTTTAAAATTAGGTAAAAAGGCGCTCAAAGGATTTGAACTGGGTCTTATTGGCGCAATGGTCTTGATCGCAAGTCTCCTGGGTGTCAACGAGATTGCCGCCTTACTTACCGGAGGTCTGGTAGGTGCAATTCTTTTCTATTTTCGACAGAAACCCGATAACACCAAAATCAGCTCATTTTTCCCTGTCCTGCTAACCCAGTTACCATCAGTTATAAATCTCGGGTCGGCAACTATATTTTGGACCTTTTTTAAAGTTGGTGCGGTTCTCTATGGAAGTGGCTATGTTTTGTTCGC
>JAJCYL010000725.1 GCA_029262955.1 Cytophagales bacterium
CCTGTACTGATTCGACATTCTGACCAACCTCAATGATTTACCATTAAGTTCCCCAAGCACCTCCATGAGCCACTGAGAGGCAACATCACCCTCATCAACGACTTCACAATCATCTCTCCAAATTTTGGTTTCAATGATTGATCCTGCAGGCTGATCAAGGTTAACTTTTAAGTCACCATTTTCTTCATGACGAAGAGTTAAAAAGTCACCATCAATGATTGTGGAGATAGTGGCCATTTCAGGTATTTCACGTTGGGTGACTTGCTGCCATTCGGAATCGGTTATCATCCAATTGCGGTCATACTTAAGACCACGAATGGTTAAAGGGCTTGCCTGAAGATCAATCCCTTTGAGTGATTTTACCGGATAAATGTATAGCCCTGTTATTGCAATCAAAACCTGGAATCAGTCATGAGATTCAAAAAGATAACTTAGTAGTTCTTTTTTTCTTTCTTGAGTCTCTTTTCCTCTCTCTTTTCTTTTGCTGTTTTTTGTGGTTCTTTCTTAACAGTTTTCTTTGCGTTTTGTCCTTTTGCCATGGGAATAGTTTAAAATTTCAAGTCCAAGTTATTGCAGTAATTACTCTTGTCCAAGAGGCAATAATATTTTACTAATACATGTCATTAAGAACGAGTTATCTTTTGATTACTCGTCCTGGAAACCTATTGGTTGGCAACTGATCCTTATAAACGATAGCCCCGGAAACCAAAACCAGACTCAGACCTGAGGCTCGTTGATTGCTTTTTATATAGGTAGCATTGTCCCTAAAAGACAGAGGATCAAATAGCACGAGGTCAGCGTAGTATCCCTCCCGAATGACTCCTATGCTGTCAAGCCTGATATTTTCCGCCGCTTGCATGGTCATTTTATGGATTTTGGCTTCCATAGAATCTCCAGTATCCATATTGAAAAATTTAGGAAAAGCACCCCAGCCTCTTGGGTGTCCGGTGGGAGATCCATCAGAACAGATGTTGCTGTATGGCCAGGAAGTGAGTGTTTTTATGTCTTCCAAATCCATTGACTTGGCAATAATGCTTTCTCGAGGTTGGGCCTGGGAGAGCTTAATCAAAGCCATGTAGGTCGTTACTGGGTCTTCCCAACGTAACACTGCAATCTTATCTAAAGTGAGGCCTTCATAAGCTGGATTGGCATCAAACCGACTAATAATCATTCCTTCAGGTGTGGTCAATTCAGTCAACGCGAATTCTGCACTGGCGCGATTGTCAAAGTCTCTTTTGGGAAACATGACAGTCATAGTAGATTGCCAGTACTCATAGGGGTAGATATCGGCGGTTATATTGATTCCAGTCTCTCTCGCACTATCCAAAATTTGTAGAATATCATCGGCTTTACCCCAAAGACCTCTTCTTGCCAACTTGAAATGAGAGATCTGAACCGGGAGGTTGGCCTCTTTCCCAATATTAAGGATCTCGTCAATGCTTTCTTCGAAATATATATCCTCGCTTCGCATATGACTGATGTAACCGCCATTGTATTGCGAAGCGACTTTTGCGAGCTCAATGACTTCCTCCCTTGTAGAATAAATGCCAGGGTCGTATTCGAGCCCAGTTGCAATCCCCAGGGCTCCGGCCTTCATCCCGTCTTCGATCAGTCCCTTCATCTCTGTAATTTCATCTATTGTAGCTGCCCGTCGATAGTCTTCTCCCATCACCGCCCTCCGGATTGTGCCATGTCCAACATAGGAACCAATATTTATGGAAAGAGGATAGGTGGAGAGAGAATCAAAATAATCTTTTAATGAAGGCTGAGACCCACCATCCTGGCCGACGATGATGGTAGTAATCCCCTGACTGATGGCGGCATCTACGGTACGAAGTGTATCCCAATCGTGATGACTGTGTGTGTCGATGAATCCCGGGCTAAGTACCAGGCCATTTGCAACAATCACAGAATCACCGGGTGACACAATTAAATTGCCAATCTCTTCAATGAATTGCCCCTTGATTCTAACGTCACCTATCGTTTTGCTATCACCAGTTCCATCAATTATCAAAGCTCCTTTAATAAGTAATGACTTTTGCTCGGGAGCTGAGCAACCATTTATGACCAAAAGTATAGCCATAAATAGAAGAAGTGGTCGGGTTATTTGATACCTATCAAAGGAGTTGTGGAGTCCTCGATAACTGTAGAGTGTAACATTCTTATCTTCCATTTATCATCGTCTTTTATTAGAACTGCACTTTCCAGCCAATGTACACTTCGTACAATTTTATTGTTCACTAAAAATTCAGCTTTGTTGTCATAAGCTACCCAGGCCTGGTCATTACTGACCTTTGTTTCAATAAAATCGAAAGTGTTGACCCTCTTCGGAATTTCTTCCCTCTCTAGTGCTTTTTCAAAATAATGCCGAACAGTATCTAAATTCCAGACCACACCATCTTCAAGGAGTAAAAAATCTTTAGTATAGTAGGTATCAAGTTGATCAAGGTCATACGTTGAAAGGGCATTTTCAAAAGAATCAATAATCACTTGATTTACGATCTGTGCTTCGGTTATTTGAGCTTTAACCTGGGAATGTGTCAGTGCAAAAAAGATCAGAATCAATAGTCTCATTAGTATTTGCATTCTGATCGTTTGTCTTTAACAAAATATGTTTTGTAATTCCTGGCTTCAGGGTCCATACAGCCACAGAGGTTAAGAAGTTCCAGGTTCTTAAAGTCGATAGGATGGCTCTCAGCCTGTAAAGCAATATATCCCTCTGTTAAAATAGAACCGGATTTTGAAATCCAACTTTCTTTGTCCCTTACAATTCCAAAATTATCCCAATCTTTCCCATCGAATTCTTTACTGATGAAACCACCTCCGACAAGCGGGCTTTGAAAAGTTAATACGGTATCTCCTTCAACTAAGAATGACATGGACTCTCCACCCAAAATAATCGCTTCCGCATGTATCCATTGATCACCATGGTAAGTTGCGGATTCGGAATTTATGCAGTGATCATAATTTATGGTGTCACCCATCATCACTGCAGTTCCTGGTGTACAAACATTGGCAGTAGTTCTTTCTCCATTATTAAGACCTCCAAGTAGTTGCAATTCTACAGATACTGGAAATCCCTGACCTAGCTCATTGCTTGCTGCAGATTGAGAGTGATACATAATTCCACTATTACGAACATTCCAACTGGCACCACCTTTTAACTGTTCACCGGTAAAACGGTAATCAAACTTCATTTTATAGTAGGAGTAGGGGGTCTGATAATACATATGACCAAATGCATCGTTAAACTCCTCATAATTGTCATAACTAATTCTTATCATGCTGTCCTCCACGATGAAAGTTTCTTGGTAATTTTCATTCAGTGGATATCCAGCTATTTTGATATCCCAACCTGAGAGATCGACACCATTAAATAATGAAATCCAATCTTCCTGATCGGAGTTACTCGAGCTGCCTGTTGGTTGACAAGCAGTAAGAATGACGGCTAAAAAGATAGGTCTGTACATCATGCTCTATTCACGGATTTGAACTACCAATTCGACTTCGCAGGCAATATTCCATGGCAGTGATGCCATACCCACTGCCGAACGGGCACCTTTTCCCCGTTCTCCAAAAACTTCTACCATAAGGTCAGAAAAACCATTGATAACTTTGGGATGTTCAGTAAAATCTGGTTGCGCATTCACCATTCCAAACACCTTAATTATTTTTTCAACCTTGTTAAGATCACCAATTTCGGCTTTTAGAACAGATAGTTGATTAATTGCCGTCATTCTTGCAGCCTCATAACCTTCCTCAATGGTGAGATCGGCGCCCACCTTGCCAGTGATTTTAGTACCATCCGCTTGCATCGGACCATTCCCTGAAAGAAATACCTGATTACCACTTCTGGTTGCGAGGGATAAATTGAGACCGGGAGGCAAAAATGGTTCAGAAAGCTCTATGCCAAGTTCAACAATTCGTTCTTCAACATCGTAGTTATATAGCGGCTCTGGCGGAACCTGTTTCTCATTTTTCGGACTACAACTGAACAACAGAATAAGTACTGCAAGATATTGGTGCTTCATTTATTGATTGAGATTTTATGTTAACAATGTGACTTCGACCCTCGCTTCTTGTAAAGCTCCTCCTCTCCCTTTGTCAGTCAGCAAATCACTGGTAAGGGCATTCGCTGTAGATCCACCTTTCACAAGTGATGACCAGTATCCTTGCGGCATTGAGACTACTCCTTGATTGACCTTTGATCTTACTTTGGCAGTGAGGAGTACCTCTCCATTTTTATTGTAAGCTTTCACTTCAGCACCATCGACAATTTCTCTAAGTTTAGCATCTTCGGGATGTATGTCTAAAACAGGTTGTCCCTCTTTATCCATGAGCTCTTTTACATTGGCATGGCTACTATTTAGAAAGTTTTTTGTCGACTTTATGGTCAGGAGCTTCAGCGGGAATGTGGACAATTCCTCCCTGGAATACGCTTTTGGGCGGTATTCGGGAATGGGAGGCTCATTGGAAGCATTATAAAACTCGCACTTGCCAGATGAGGTTTTGAAATTTCCTTTGGCATGCGGCATCCACTGATCAGGAATGTTCAATTTAACCCAACCATTTTTTCTAAGGGTATCAAAAGTCACTCCATTAAGATATTCATGATCAGTTTCGAGCGTTTTCTTGAGAATTGAGAGATCAGATTCATAAAGATAGTCTTCTGTAAAGCTCATTTCATTTGCAAGAAGTCTGAAAAACTCTGTATTTGGTTTAGCCTCTCCAACAGGTGGAATAGTGGGCTCGTTGATGTTGAGATAAGTTTGACCCCAAGATGTTAAAAGATCCCAATGTTCCAATTGAGAGGTGGCAGGAAAAACATAATCAGCATATCGGGCAGTATCCGTTATGAAATGATCGAGAACCACCGTCATTAAATCTTCCCTTTCTAACCCTTTAACTACCAGGTTTTGATTAGGAGCTATAACTGCTGGATTAGAGTTATAAACAAACAAAGCATTTATAGCAGGGGACAAGGAGGAGTCGTTTAACGCACGACCGATTTGAATCATACTAATTGATCGAATATCTTGATTTGCAATGGTTTTTTCAAGTTCGAGTCTTTCCCAGTTTAGTGCTTGACCGAAGAGTTCATAAGTCATGTGCATCAAACCTCCTCCAAAATGTCTCCAGGCACCTGTTAGTGAAGGTAACATGGCAACTGCGCTAAAAGCGCTGCCACCATTTAATTGATGCTCCATACCAATTAATACCCTAATTAGGGCTGGTGATGCACTCGCGTATTCACGGGCCAATGTCTGGATTGTTTCTTCCTTAAGTCCAGTGATTTTGGACACTGCTTCTATGTCATATTGCTCAACATGTTTTTTGAGCTCTTTTATTCCTACGGTATACTGATCAACATAATCTTGATCTTGAAGATCTTCTGCAATTATCACATTGATCATAGCTAATGCCAGAGCTGTATCGGTTCCGGGAGTTGGTTGTATATGCCAATCTGCTTCAACTGCGGTCGCAGATTGATAAGGATCAATGACCACCAGTTTAGCGCCATCTTCTCGAGCTTGCTGAATTAAGGGCCAAAGGTGTTGATTGGAAGTTACTGGGTTGGTTCCCCAGAGTATGATGTATCGACTATGAATAATGTCTTCTGGTAAAACACCTGTGGTTTGCCCATTCGTAGTCATTACTCCAGCGACCGCCGCATTACCACAAATGGTTCTTTCTAATTTTGAAGCTCCAATATGTGCGAAAAACCGACCGCTAATTGAATTCCTTTGTACCAAACCCTCAGTTCCCGCATAGCTGTAGGGCAAGACGGCTTCTCCACCTTCTTTGGCCAGCGTTTTCTTTAGCCTGACTGCAACTTCATTCATGGCCTGTTTCCAACTAATTGGCTCAAATTCACCGGAGCCTTTTTTCCCCACTCGTTTTAACGGAGTAAGGATGCGGTCAGGGTGGAAGGTAACGTCATTGGGGAAGTTGTTCATTTTGGCGCACAACTTCCCATTCGTATAAGGATTATCCTGACTCGCCCTGAATTCCGTAATCTTATTGTCAACGGCTGTCGCAGTCCAACTACAGGTATCCGGGCAGTCATGATAACATGCTCCATGGGTAGTTTTGATGTTTTGACTATTGCATCCGGTAGTTGCAATTATTGGAAGTGAAAGTCCAATCGCTGTAGATCCTTGTACGCCGAGATCAATGAATTTCCGTCTGGAGATATTCTTTTTGAATGGAGGCATTGGTTTTAGGTTAGAGACACTAATTTAAATAATTAATACCCCTAAGCTAACAACCAATCATTTTCAATACTTCTGATATTTTAGTCTGAATAATAACAACTACTTCGATTTTTCTGCAAAGGGTTCAAAAGGACTCGGATGATTGGTAGTTTTTTCGGCAATAATCAAAACGCTATTTGGCCCAGTAGTCAACGACCAAAACCTTGTCTAAATGTGGGGTGAGTAACTCTCCAAATTCTTTGTGTTTGGGATGAGGGTGAT
>JAJCYL010000726.1 GCA_029262955.1 Cytophagales bacterium
ATGCCATAGCCGCGGACTTTTTATTTACCTATTACGATCAGGAGGGGATTCATTCAGCGGTAACCGGTGGCCTGGGTACTGAAGAATTGACCGATATCGCTTCCATAATCATCGTCAATGTTCCCTTTGATTCCACAAGTGATTTGAGTGTGACTATTGGCTTTAATCATTATTCCTCTGCATCAACAGACCGCATTGATGATGCCATTTCATCGGCCTCAAAAAACGATGAAAGATGGCAGGGGGCAATAGAATACACCAAGAAAAATGAGAATGGCAGTAGTTATATTCTTTCTGCAGCCGGGTCATGGGAAACCGATTATATATCAACTTCATTAGGCTATAAGTGGATAAAGGAGTTAAACAATAGAAATACTGAATTAAGCCTTGGAGCAATTGCTTTTTTCGATAATATTCTCCCAATTTTTCCTGAAGAAGTGAGAGGGAGTGCCCAGGAGCTCATTCATACTGATAAAAGACGAAGTTTCGGTTTAACTACCAATTTAAGCCAGGTAATTAGCAAAAGGCTGCAAATGTCTGTGACTTCGGAAGTGGTTCTCCAAACAGGCCTCCTTTCGACGTCTTTTCACAGAGTTTTTTTTAACAATGCCGAATCTACCGGAGTAGAGAGATTACCAGCTTCACGATGGAAATATCCGATAGGTATCAGGGCCCATTTTTTCGCTGTCGACTGGTTGGTCTTGCGGTTCAACTCCAGGGTTTATGGTGATTCTTTCGGAATTCTCGCCAGTACACTGGGTTTAGAACCTATCATAAAAGTCGGAAATAATTTCTCTCTCTATCCATCTTACAGATATCACCTACAATCAAAGGCAGATTATTTTAAACCAGCAGGTCTGCATGATTTCAATTCGAAATACTATACTTCCGATTACGATCTTTCGGCCTTCTCTAGTCATAAAGCCGGTGTAGGTTTTAGATACTCTCCATTGTATGGACTGGGCAGATTCCGACTTTTTAAAGGTGTGACCATGTTAAAATCATTTGAACTCAGATACATGAGGTATTACAGAAGCGATGGATTGCAGGCCAACATATTAAGTACCCACCTCTCGGTACTATTTAATTAATTGTGCCTTTTAATACCTATCAGCATCCCATTTTTATCAGAACATTTAAATGAATTACTACAGGACATTGCAGCCAATAAATAGGATGAAGAGGGATACAAAAGCGATTATTTGGGGCATCATAATTATAAGACAATTGGAACGGTACCCCCAATAATCGATACTATAAGGTATACAACATCACTTTTTGTTGCTTCCCGCGTAACATCATGTCACCTACTTCCCGTGGATTGTACTGATCAGGGCGCAAATTTAATTTGTCTAAAAGATATTTTGAGATCAGGATGTTGACTCCCAATTCATTGCATTTATCCTGAATTCGTGATGTAGTATTCATAACATCCCCGGAAAAGGCGATGTCTCTTTTCACCAAACCAATTTCCCCTGTCATGGCATAACCATAATGAAGACCGGCTTTGAATTCCGGTTTTACATGATACTGCCTATCAAAATAATCCGCCTTGTCATTCAATGCCCTCTGAATATTAAAAAAGCATTCAACACAGTTGGCATTCTCGGTACCGCTATCAACTTTCCAACTAACTACAATTTCATCACCAACGTATTGGTAAATTTCTCCTTTTGCATTCAGGATGCTCGGTGTGGCATAATTGAAAACCTCTTTCAGGAAGTTGAAATAACGTTCTTCGCCTAAGTTCTCAGCAATCGACGTGGATGACCTCAGGTCAAGAAACATAAAGATTCTTTCTTCCTTTTTGGGATGAAAATACCTCCCCAACAAAAAATCTTTGAATACACCTGGCCCATATTTGTCATTAACCAGCATCAGTATGAGTGTTCCTAGCACCACAAAAAGCCATAAAAAATAGCTTTGAAGGCCTGGCAAATTAAAAAAATCACTGTAGACAGTTTCAACTACCTGGGGATGCAAAATTGGAAGACCTATCTCACCACTTTCAGCAAACAAACTAGTAGGAACACCAACCACGACATATACCGCTGTATAGGTCCACCACATGTTCCACATGCACCATCCATAAATTTTAGTCCTCAGCCATTTCTCCCAAAAGAAAACCATACAGCTACCACCGATTATACCAGCCAATATCCCGGTCATCAACCCAACTTTATAGAAATGGAAATAATCTATGTGAGATACATCCAACTCTAACGACAGTAAATGTGCATGGACCACGAAGATGACATATTCAGATATGATAGTCCATCCAATAGTTATCCATAAGATCTTCTGAAGTTGCGATTTGAGATTGTTGGAAATGGTCATCAATAAGTATTAGATAGATAGCTACATGAGTTGCCTATATTGACAGCTAATAGATTATTTGGTTCCAGGTATTATGGAATTTCAAATACGTCCTATAAATAAGTCTAATTATCAGTCAGCCCACCAAATGCTGAGAACAAAATTCAAATTGGTATTTAATACTTATTCCTTTTTCGTTCCTTTACTACGTTCTTCATCAACTTTCCAAACACCTTATCTTTCTTCCTCTTTTCATGAACGGCAGTTTCAAAATGAATCTTCTCTCTTTGCATCTTATGATAATTTTCATAAGACTCTTCACTTATCTCTCCCGCTTCAACTGCTTCTAAAACCGCACAGCCATCTTCATTCTGATGAGAACAATCTTTGAACCTGCAATTTTTGGCAGACTCCATAATTAGATCAAAGGTCAATTCTAAACCCCCGGTAGTGTCAGCAATTCCAACCTCTCGCATTCCCGGATTGTCGATAAGAATTCCTCCATTCTTTAAAATGATCAACTCCCTGTGACTGGTCGTATGACGACCCTTATTTACACTCGAACTTATTGTGCTTGTTTTCATTATCTCTGTACCTGAGAGGTTATTCAGGAGCGTAGACTTACCCACCCCGGAAGAACCCAACAGACAATAAGTTTTTCCTGGTTCAATCAATGAATCCAGTTCCGTGTATCCCGCTTGTGTCTGATTACTGATGGCAATAATGAGTACTTGCTTAATCCGCTCTTTTGTTTTTGCAAGAACGGCCTTAAGCTCCAATTCCTTTATTAAATCTATTTTGTTCAGGATGATGACAGGTTCGACTTTTGACGAATTGCAAATGGTCAGGTACCTCTCTAACCTGTTCAGATTGAAATCACGGTCTACGGCCTGAACAATTAGACCGTAGTCTATGTTAGTAGCAATGATTTGTATTCGGCCTGATAAACCGACTGCCTGCCTCTCAATTAATGAACTTCTGGGGTAAATGGCGTGAATTAGTCCCTTACCCTCGTCATAAGCTGAAACTGCTACCCAGTCACCAACCGCAGGATAATCGTACCGGTCTTCAGCTGTGAACCTAAGATTACCAATCAATTCAGCATCCATTTCTGCCGTTTCGGTTAGAACCAGATACCTTTCTTTGTGTTCAGAGATAACGCGGCCGATCTCGAAAGATTGGAGATTATGATCTTTTCGATATGCATCCAAAGTGGAATTGAATCCAAGTTGCTCCAAAGTCATATTTTTATATACGAATATCTAAGATATAGGTATAGCGACCTATTTGAATACAAATTTCAAAAAATTCAAAAATTGCAATCAACTTATCCAATGATTTGAAACCAATATTGATATCTCTCGTCAAACGTTTCGCCTGCAATATTTTAAGAATTTGTCCGTTTGATTTGTTCCGTTAATTTGCCCTTGAATTTAGACTTGCATGATTAAAAAAATACTCCTGGCTGCGCTTGTGATACTCATCGGGATTGTGGCCATTCTTCTTTTTAACGTCCTCAATTTCGGATCAAAACAACCCCCTGTTGAAACTATTGACAAACGTGAAGTGAACGAAAAAGCAACCGGAAACTATTCAAGAGCTCTGCAAATCAAGACTGTATCCCCGGAAGATCCTGCCGATTTTGATTCTACGCAATTCAATCTGTTCAATGCTTTCCTTGCTGAAACCTATCCACTGACAGATTCTATACTTGAGAAAAAACTTTTCAATCAATTCAGTCACCTCTATAAATGGAACGGATCTAATCCCGCTCTGAACCCAACATTGTTCATGGGCCATATCGATGTTGTTCCCGTAATGGAGGAAAACATTGAGGATTGGGATGTGGACCCATTCGGAGGAGAAGTCAAAGACGGAATCATTTGGGGCAGAGGAGCAATTGATGACAAAATATCTGTAGTTGGACTTATGGAAGCGGTTGAATTGTTGCTTTCCGAAGGGTATAAACCAAAAAGAACGATATACCTGGCTTTTGGTCACGATGAGGAGATTGGAGGAGTTAATGGCGCACAGGTAATGTCTAAATACCTGGAAGATCAGGGAGTTATCTTAGATTTTGTAATGGATGAGGGAGGTGCCATAGCCACCGGGATAGTTGATGGCATTGCTGCTCCTGTGGCAGTGGTGGGTATAGCAGAAAAAGGTTTTTTAACGGTTGAACTAGGTATCAAGATTGAAGGTGGTCACTCTTCAATGCCTGGCCCGGAAACCGCTATTGATGTACTGTCGGAAGCTGTCGTTAAGTTGAAAAGAAATCCATTTCCGGCGAGATTGAGTGAACCAGTGAAACAAACCTTACGATACCTGGGCCCTGAAATGTCCTTTACCCGAAAACTGGCTATCGCGAATATGTATTTCCTGGAAAGCGTGATTTTGAGTGGCTTTGAAGCATCCCCTTCCGGAAATGCTTTAATCAGAACAACTACATCACCAACAATTTTTAATAGTGGGGTCAAAGACAATATTATTCCACAATATGCCTCTGCCAAGATCAATTTCAGGATCCTGCCAGGTGAAACGGGTGAAACAGTGACGAACCGAGTGAAAGAAGTGATCGACGATGATCGCATTGAACTATCGGCTCCTCAGGATTTCACTGCTTTGCCGTCAGCGGTCTCAGATGTGAATTCAAAGGGATTCGAGACAATTCACAGAACCATAAAAGAGATTTTCCCGGGTGTCATCGTAGCTCCTAACCTCGTTGTAGGTGGAACCGATTCGCGGTATTATAGAAACCTGACCTTGAATATCTTCCGCTTCAATCCCATGACCCTCAACCAGGAGAACATCAAGACCTTTCATGGCTTGAATGAGCGGTTACCAATAGCAGAGCTGGAAAATGCTATTCGATTTTATGTGAGGTTGATTGAGAATAGCGCTCAATAGACAGCATCACTTTGGGGCGGTTAGTGTATATCCCATTTGTTGATACATGTCAGCGAGATGACCGAAACTCTGACTTCTTTGATTTTTGCACCATCGAATGTTCGATTGTCCCTACAAGGCACAATGAGTTTGAATGGTCGGGGTCATAAATCATACAAATCTCATTCCTGTAAAATCAGCACAGCACGAAACCTTTTTTTCTTAATTTGCTTTCCATGCTTACCTGGCATAAATATTTAACACATAGAAAGATCAATCCAATCAACATGAAATACGCTATTATCTCGGCCATTCTAATATGGTCCCATCTCGGTCAATCACAGTCGATTCCAGATATTTTACCCATGAGAGAAAGGGCTAAGGTTATCGACAGGTGGCTCGAAGAGAGAATTGAAACTGTCCTTCCTGATTTGATGCGTAAAGAGGGTGTTGATATGTGGCTAATTATTTCAAGGGAGTACAACGAGGATCCTGTGATAAAAACCTTCTTGCCTTCGACCTGGCATGCGGCCAGGAGAACGACCATGCTGGTTATCTATGACAACGGCGATAGCCTGGAAACGTATGCCATGGCTCGCTATAATGTGGGAAGTATTTTCAAG
>JAJCYL010000727.1 GCA_029262955.1 Cytophagales bacterium
ATAAAAAATGGGGAAACCGAAGTTGGTATTACTTACAAAGTGCAGAATGAAATAAAAGAAATGTCCGCCGATTTTTATGTGAACTGTATTCCTTTACCAGCGTTTAAAAATATTCCGATTCAACCTGCCCTATCCTCGGAAAAGCAATACATCCTCGACAACATTACTTATGACTCCTATCAACGATTTGTTTTCCAGGCAAAATCGAAATTTTGGCTTGAGGATGGGCTCAGTATTAATATGTTCCTTGATCATCCTGATCTATGGGATGTATGGCAATCTGCCGATGAGGTAGATACTCATCGGACTATAGTATTGGGAACCGGACCGGGTGGCATCTCACCACAACGAGCATTGGCAGCATTTCGTGAAGTGTATCCTGGAAATAAAGATACTATTGAACAAGTAGTCAGTAAGGACTGGACAAAGGAACATTTTGCTCCAACTTGTGAGCGGCAACCATTTCCTATCAGTGAACTGAAAAAGTTCTGGCCCAATGTGATGAAACCTCAGGGTAGGATACATTTTGCCGGAGCATATGCCGATAATCTAAATTGGGGAACAGAAGCCGCAACTCGTTCCGCAAACCGAGTGGCCAAAGAGATTAATCTATTAGGATAACGTGCTGAAAAATATGCGATTAAAAGCTCTCGTTATAATTGGAATCTCCTATTACACTTTTGCTTTTTCGTATCAACCAAAACAGGAAAATACTCCACCAAAAATTGAAATTAATCTACTTACAGATGGCAACACTTTTCAGTGGAATACGGTTGTACCTTACACTATAGATGTTTCTGACATTGAAGATGGCAATTCAGCGTATGATGAAATTCCAGCCAATGAAATCATCCTGTTAGTCCAATTTTTGGAGGACTCCCTTTATGTCTCAAAACATTTACTGGGAGTGTCTAAAATGAATCTCAAACCTCTCCAGTTAATGGGAACTTCTACTTGCTTCAATTGTCATTTAGCCAACAACAGCTTTGTTGGACCTTCATTCAAGTCTATTGTTCAACGATATGAAAATAGCAATGTCGCAAAAGATTCATTGGCAAAAAGGATAGTTGTTGGGACAGCAGGCAGATGGGGAGATTCAAAAATGCCACCTCATCCGGATTTAGAAATTGAAGAAGCAAGGGAAATAGTAAACTGGATTTTTAACATTACCCAGAGAGAAGATTTTGATTATCTAGTTGGCACTCGAGGTTCATTTCGAATTCAAGAAAAACCATACGAACGTCCTTGGGAAGGAGTTTATGCTTTAACTGCCCTCTATTTAGATCATGGAATAAAAAATCTACCTAAAAGCAGAAAACTAGGGTCTCATACGGTGATCCTTAGAAATCAATGACGAATATGAAACATCGCTCACATACTGATTAGGTAGGTATTAAGAATGCCTCTCACTCAATGACTATTCTTGCAGATTCAGATCCTTTGTTGTGAAAAATGGTCAGTATATAGATCCCAGCCGGAATTTTTCGCACATCAATATTCCAGGTCTCGGCCGGTCTAAAAGTTTTTTCAAACACGTTCTTGCCTCCAAGGGAAATTATCTCAATTTTTATATCATTCCCTTTTCCAATGTGAGATTTGATTGAAAGAAACTCACTATTGATTGGATTAGGATAAACAAGTATGGGATTTAAAGTTTCCGAAACTACGTCTACTGCGGTCACCACATCCCCACTAAAATACCTCTCAGCCAATCCAAATGCATCAATCCCAATATCTTTCCCAATCAAACGACCGGGTATATCATCAACTGGTGGATGAATGCCACCCCAAATTCGAGATAAACTGGTTTGATCTGAGGCATCCTGGTATGTGGCCCATTGGAGCACTACATCAACACTTGGCCCTTCTTCAAATACCAAAAATTCGTTCTGTTTAGCTACGAACTCGCCTACTCCTCCCGGAAAATACTCGTCACCGGTTAACAAAGTCATCACTTCAGCAGCTGCCCTGGAAAAAGTGGAATGTCCTGAAATATAACCAGCAAATGGAGGCGTCACGAAAGTTGGTCTCTGATAAGGCCACCAACCTTCAGCTAAAACCCAACCCACACCTGCAACTTCTACATCAGGATCGTTGATAAACTGATGACCTTTCCAGGCGTATAATTTAATCTTTCCAACATTTTCGTTTTGAGAACCAGCCAATGGATCTCCCTCTTCCACTAATTCTATGAATCCCTCATAAAGTGGAATTCCATCTATTGCATAGTTTCCCAGCGTAGGATCAGAGGATTGGCCTTTGTCAGCCATATACCTAATGGCTGAGATTGGCCTGATATAGTCATACCACCCCTTTATTCCCCATGCGGTAATTGCCGCATCGTGTACAGTACCGGCCAACGCAAAATAACTCTTCACATCCCATTCCAGGTCATCAAGAATATCACCCTCACCCTTAAATCTCTTTTCGAGCAAGGGGTGGTCGCTCACATAATTGAGGATGGTGAACCAGTGACCAGGAGGTGTTTCAGAATCTGGTCCATCGGCCCAAAATTCTGCAAGAACGCGGGCATAGTCTCCTCTTGGCACCATTTGGGGAGGATAAGCCTCACCTGTCTTGGGATTGACGTCCCAACCCAAGCTGATATCTCCTCCATCAAATAAGTTATAGAAATCTCGCAGACCCTCGATCGTAGTGGGAAGTTCGGGTATATTTCCTATGGATGCTGGTGAAATATCGATCATCACACCATCTGTAGGATCCAAGTGGCTGGACCATACTGCCACTAAACTATTTCCCCATTGATATTCCGCTGATAGACCACTACCGTCTTCATTGAGGTAGGCCGGCTCACCGGGATCATGATAGACCCAGTATTCATTGCCATCCCTTTCATAAATAGTTAGGTCTGAACTCTTAAGTGCAAAAGGAATTACTAAGCCCCATTCAGGACCTAGAAAATTGGGAGTATTACCAGGAACAAGAAATCCCGCTTGATCAATAAAAAATTCAAATGATAAAGGCTGCCATCGATTGGGGTCAGTTACTCCTTGATTGCCTGGTGAGGATGGGTCCATTGCAGGATTTACTGGTTCATAGAATTCATTCCTATAATCAAGAAACTCATTTGAATTGTCTTGTCTGCCGAATGCAATAAGGCAACTTGCTATATAATTGCCTAGTGCCGCCGGGGAGCCAGTAGAATAATCTTCAGATGTAAATTGGATATCATACCCAAGATCTCCCATTAATTGATGAAATGAAGGCAATGACTGATCTGCACCGGGGGAAAAACTGAATCGAAAGAGTAATAATCGATAAGCAGCATAACTCATTGTTTCCCTTCTGGCCGCATCAATGTCCTCAGGCAATTCAAATCCATCAAATTCACAATTATATCCCTTTACAGTTTTCCCTAACAAAAATGTAGTTGCCGTTTGATCATATACTGCCCATGAGTCATACAGGGCGATAGAGGTGTGAAATAAATTTCGGGCATGTACGGTGGGTCTTGCAAAATCATTTCGAATCGCTTCGAGAAGTGCTTCATTCCATTGTCTGGCGACAGATTGCTGTGCCCAAATTTGGCCCGAATAAATAGTTGTAATGCAAAACAGAAAAAGGCTCAAAAGCAACCCTTTACGCTCAATTCGTAACATATAGTTTTCAATTAAATCCTGGTCAAAGTATTAAGAGCAATAATGCTCTCCTAATTAGCAAATACCCGTCAAAAGTACCAATATCATCAGGTTGAATGAAATTCTATTAATTATTTTACTTATGATTTACATCAGAAACAGAAAACATTAAGAAAAAACCCTCTTAGGTCCAAATGAAATCATCCAAAACAATCGTGGATTTCTTTGCTTCTGTCGGAACCCCTGTTCTTTTAAGTCTCCCGAAGGACGACTTAAAAGTTTTAAATGAATGGAGTGTCTATGACACAGGCCTCAGGGTTAGTAGGTGAAACCGAATTATTCCGATACTCCAGTGCCAGAGGCTATTCAGCATTAATGGATTGTTAGAATTGAATATTATTGAATAAATGGCCGTGTCATAGACACTCGAGTTATTGAGACGTTTTAAGTGCTTTGCAGAACACTTAAAACAACGGTGGGTCACCCTTCTGAGGGTCACGAGCGGATAGCTATTTCGGCAACCTGCCTATAACCAATGCTAACCAAAATGTGTATATTTACAAAAAAGATACACATGAGAACCAATGTTGTGATAGATGACCAGCTCATGGAACAAGCCAGGAAAGTTTCCGGACTTAAAACGAAGAGAGCGGTTATAGAGCAAGCCCTGGCAACGTTCATCCGGATCAACAAGCAATCCAGGATCGGGGACCTGCGTGGCAAAGTTAAGTGGGAAGGTGATCTGGACGAAATGCGCAAGTGGTGATGATCTTCGTTGATACCAGCACCTGGATTGAATATTTTAATGGTACCATCTCTGCCAAAACGGATTACCTGCATGAGTCACTTTCAAAAAAAGTCGTAATTGTAGGCGATATCGTTTTAATGGAAGTTCTCCAGGGAATCAGAAACGAAAAACAATATCACAAAACAAAATCCTATCTGGAAGCCACGATCCAGGTTCAAATGATCGATCCTTCCCTTGCGGTAACCTACGCTGATTACTATCGAACCCTCCGCAAAAAAGGGATTACGATCAGAAAGACCAACGACGTAATCGTTGCAGGGTACTGCATCATTAATGACCTCCCCCTGCTTCAAAATGACCGGGATTTTAAACCTTTTGAACAATATCTGGGTTTGAAGCTTTTGGGTTAGTAGATTAAGCCGAATTATTCCGATACGCCAAAATGGCCGTGTCACAACTTGTCCCGACGTGACGTGTCGGGAGACACTCGAGTTTATTAAGACGTTTTAAGTGCTCTTGCAGCGCACTTAAAACAACTGTGCGGGATCATACATACCAATTAGACTCGCCTACTTTAATTGCCTTTTATCATCGGCATATACTTTTTCCAGTTCTCCACAATCACCCAAACCAGTATAGCGGTTAATATCAATGGTATAGGCAAGCCGAACCCCAACGTAAAATGGTGGGCTAAAATCCCAACCATAATCGGGATGATAATCATCGCTCCCAATGCTCGAAATTGTGGCAGAATAAATAGTAACCCCCCTATAATCTCAAACGTGGCCAGCAAGGGCATCAGCCAGGTAATCTCCATCATTGCAACAAACATTTTCATAGCCTGCTCCGGTAGGTCATCGGGGACAGGTATATAGTTAAAGAATTTGTTCAGGCCCGCGTTAATGAACATCAAACCAAAAAGCAAGCTCAGAATGAATAGTATCTTGTTTTTCATAAGGTTATTTGTTTAGAACTAATAGCAAATCATCCAGTCTTTCAAGCGTTGACATCAGACCTTCTTTCATGCCCATTTGAAGAACCGATTCTAAGTCTGCCAAAGAACTGTAAGTCACGATGGTTTCTACCACTGCATTCTCTCCCTTTTCAGAGAAATGAACATGCCAGTCGGCTTTAGGAAGGTCGATATTCAGATTACCGTCACTGTCACAGAAAGCATCCCATGTTTCGTAAAAATTTATGGGTTGAATTTTCGTATATTCTGTCCAGCCCCAGTATTCCTTTCCGTCAGGATCAATCATGGCATAATGCCAGTGTCCTCCAACTTTGAAATCCATTGACTTGGTTTTAGTAGTGAATGGTTTGGGAGCGAACCACTGATCCAGCAGCTCACTTTTTGTGTAGCAATCCCACACCATCTGGCGATGAGCAGCAAACTCTCTCCTAACGGTAAGGTTGTTCTTTTCCTTGTTCGCAATAAAGTCGAACGGTAGTTTTTCATTCATTTTTTCTTATTTATTGTTGATAATAACGTGTCTAGTTGATTGAAACGAGTCTCCCAAATTTTCCTTATCTCCAACAACCATTGATCTATCTCTTTCATTTTGTCAATTTTTAGATCATAGTAAATCTCTCTCCCCTTCTGATTCGATTGTATTAGGTTGCATTGGCTAAGGATTTGCATGTGTTTAGAAATAGTAGGTCGAGCTACATCGAATTTGCTTGCAATTGCCCCGGCTGTCATCGATTGAGAAGCAAGTAAAATTAGTATTGCTCTTCTGGTAGGATCTACAATTGCCTGAAAAGGATCTCTTCTTCGTTTCATGGTTTTCTATATTGCTTAAACTAGTAGCTA
>JAJCYL010000728.1 GCA_029262955.1 Cytophagales bacterium
GGTTATTGTCCCCGTCCGGAATGAGGCAGACAATATTATTGATTTACTAAATGATTTATCAAATCAGCAATTGAGCAGTCAATTTGAAGTGATTGTTGTTGACGATGAGTCGGAGGATGACACCAGTCAAAAAGTCGAAGACTTCATTGCCAATAATGGGAATCACATAAAACTGATAAGACAGGAAGCTAATGGTCATGCGTCCGTAACTCCTAAAAAAAGAGCTCTGAATACGGGGGTGGAGGCGTCCAATGGAAATATCATTGTAACTACAGACGGGGACTGTAGAGCCCCTAAAACCTGGTTGTCATCCATCGATAGTCAATTTCAAGATGAAAATGTCCATTTTGTTTCTGGCCCGGTGACTTACAAAAAGCCGGTTAGTGTTTTTGAAAGCTTACAGACTATTGAGTTTGCCAGCCTGATTGGTGTTGGTGCGTCTTCCATCCGATTGGGATATCCCAATATCTGTAACGGAGCCAACCTCGCATTTAGAAAGGAGAGTTTTAAAAAGCTGAACGGTTATAATGGTAATGCACACCTGGCCTCCGGGGATGATGAGTTCTTACTTCAAAAGTTTTCCTCGTTAAACCCAAAAGGTATTCGTTTCCTGAAAGATCGGGGAGCGTTGATTACCACAAAGGCTAAAAAGAATCTGAATGAGTTTTATCATCAGCGCAAGCGGTGGACAAGTAAACTGAAGCATCATAAAGAGTGGCACATAAAACTCCTCTCCGCCACCGCATTTATAGTCAATTTCGTAATGATAGTAGCCATTTTTTTGGCAGCTCTAACAATACTTGATTGGAGATTCCTGGCATCGATTTTGGTTATCAAATTCGTTTTGGAAGGAGTGTTTGTTGCCAAAATAATGAGGTTTTTTGGTCGCAAAATGAATTGGTTGGACTTTTTACTACTAGAGTTAATTCACCCTTTTTATGTTGTTATCTTAGGATTATTCACCAATTTCGGAACGTTCAAATGGAAAGGAAGGACCTATCATGAGTGATTTGGAATTTGATGTTCTTGATGAATTATACTTCATTCAGTCTTATGATTCGCTTTTAAAAGCAATAGACCTGGAGGAATCGGTATTGAGATCAATATTGGGAAAATTGCTGAATAAGGGTTGGATCAGGTGCTATCGATCGGCCTCAGACGAAATTCCAATTGACGAAATTGATCTTCAGACCGAATATATGAAGTACCTTTACCTCGCATCAAAAAGCGGGTTATTAGCACACACCACTAGTGACTAGCAGCTAATTATTGATCACTAAACAATTAAATTTTTGGAATCAGTTATTGCCAAATCGGATTTAAAGGAACTAGAGCTCAATGCGCTTCTGGAAATCACCCAGGCTATCAATGATAACTTGCCGGAGGAGGCACTATATCGCATCTATAGGTTTACCCTTCTGGCTAACCTCAAAATAAAGAAGCTGGCACTTTTTGTCAATGAAGACAAGTGGGATTGCAAAGTTTTTTTTGGCGTCAGGCATGATTTAAGCAAAGTGGAGTTACCCGAAGATTTCCATCAACTAAGAGAAAGTCAATTACTTGGGTTTTCTGAGGATTCATTCGGGGAATTTGACATGGTCTTTCCCGTACTTCACAAGAACAGATTACTTGCTGTAGTATTTATTGGCGAAATCAGTGACCTGGAGGAATCGGTTGAAACCAATACCACTTTCTTGAAAGCCATAACCAACATAATTATGGTGGCCATTGAGAATAAGAAACTGGCCAGAAACGAACTACGACAAGAGGCCTATCGAAAGGAACTGGAGATTGCCAAGCAAGTTCAACAGCTTCTTTTCCCAAAAGAACTGCCCAAAAATGACAAGGTCAATATAGAGGCTTTCTACCGACCACACCATGAGGTCAGTGGGGATTACTACGACTATATCGAAATCAGCCCCGATAAATTCCTGATATGTATAGCTGATGTATCAGGGAAGGGAGTGCCGGCAGCTATGTGGATGTCGAATTTCCAGGCATGCCTTAGAACCCTGGTCAGACAAACCTCCAAACTGAAGGAGATTGTAAATGAGCTGAATTACAATATCATAAGAAGTGGTAACCGCGAGATGTTCATTACATCTTTTACCGCCATTTATGATTTTAGTCGAAAGGAATTGACTTATATTAACTCTGGTCACAATCCTCCAATGTTGATACGAGATAATGGGTTTGATTATCTCAAAAAGGGTACCACCGTATTAGGTGCCTTTGACCCATTGCCATTTATTGATGAAGGTAAAGTGGAGGATATCGACAGGTTCTTTTTGTTTTCATATACGGATGGTGTTACTGAGACATTTAATAAAAATCGAGAAGAATTTGGCCAGGACCGATTGGAGGAATTGATTACCAAGAACGCCAGTAAAGAGCTATCCGAAATTCATGACCTGTTAATTAGTACTCTTGAGGAATTCAGAGAAGATACACCCCACAATGATGATATTACGGTATTGTCTTGTAAGGTGAATAATTGTTGCGATTGAGAAGGTACCTACACAACACACCGGCTTTTGTCAAATGGCTGTACCCGAACAGAGTTTGGGACATAAAATCAACCAACAGCATCTACCTGACCTTCGACGATGGACCTCATCCGGAGGCTACTTCATTCGTTCTGGAGGAACTAGACAGGTATCAATCGAAAGCGACATTTTTTTGTATTGGTGAAAAGGTGAAACAATATCCTGAAATTTTGGAAACAACCATCTCCAAGGGGCATAATGTTGGTAACCACACCAACAACCACCTCAATGGTTCAAAGTCCAGCTTCGATGAGTATATAAAAAATGTAGAACGGTGTCATAGAACTCTGAATGAGGTCGGTGCTATTAAAGGAAAGAGATTGTTTCGGCCACCATATGGTAGATTGACAGGTGGACAGGCGAAATACGTCGGTAGAGAATACGCGATTATTATGTGGGATAATTTGATCGGTGATTTTGATCAGACATTATCATCCAGGGAATGTTTGAGGAGAGCTATTGCCAACATTAGGGCAGGTTCCATTGTTGTCTTTCATGATAGTCAGAAGTCATTTGGATCATTGAAAAACGTATTGCCTGATTTTTTAAAAGCTGTTAATGACAAAGGCCTTATCTCTAAAGCACTCAGCTCGGTGGATTTACATCCACAATAACTTATTCAAAAGTAATCGTGATCTGACTTCCATATTTCAGATGACATTAGCAAATTTGCCGATTAATTAACCCACAAATGACATTTGTTGATACACATGCCCATATTTATTCGGGCAAATTCTCATCGGATATAAAGGACGTCATTGAGCGCAGCATTGATGGTGGTGTAGAACGCATCTATATGCCCAACATAGATCACACCACCATTGACGGTATGCTGGAATTGGAACAACTTTATCCATCTGTTTGTATACCAATGATGGGCTTGCATCCCTGTTCAGTAAATAAAGAGTTTGATAAAGAACTTTATATTGTAGAGGAATGGTTGAATAGAAGAGACTTTGTAGCGGTAGGAGAGATGGGAACTGACCTTTATTGGGATAAAACCTTTTGGGCAGAGCAAAAAGAAGCATTTAAAATTCAATCTAACTGGGCCATTGAAAGAGATGTTCCAATTGTTATTCACTGTAGAGATACTATCGATGAGACTATTGAACTTGTTTCAGATTTGGATTCAGATAGGTTCAGAGGGATTTTTCATTGCTTTACCGGTTCATCTGAGCAAGCCGAAAAGATTATTGACTTGGGATTCCTATTGGGCATAGGAGGCGTAAGTACTTTTAAAAATGGTGGGCTGCATGAGGTGATTCCAGATATAGACATGAGTAAATTAGTCCTTGAAACGGATAGTCCTTATCTATCACCGGTGCCTCATCGGGGTAAGAGAAATCAGCCCTCATACATTCCGCTAATTGCGGATAGAGTAGCAGAGTTGAAAAATATACCACTTGAAGTGGTGGCTGAACAAACCACTTTAAACGCAAATGGAATATTCAACTTCAAAATAGAAGGAAGTGATTAATTATAAAGTAGTTGATTTATCAACTTCGAAATCGGACCACCCAAAGGCTTCCATACTCATTATTTATACTGGAGGAACTTTTGGTATGGCCTACAGTGAGGACGGTGCGCTTTCTCCATTTGATTTTAATCATGTGGTTGAGAAAATTCCGGAACTCAAGACACTTGATGTTACCTTTTCGGTGATTACATTCACCCAGCCAATAGATTCCTCAAACATTCATAGTCATCATTGGCGTGCCATCGGTCATATCATCTATGAAAACTATGATAAATATGACGGCTTTGTGGTTTTGCATGGTACGGATACTATGGCCTATTCTGCCTCAGCATTAAGCTTTATGTTAAAGGGTCTGAGCAAACCAGTGATATTTACCGGTGCTCAAATACCAATTGGAAGTGTAAGATCAGACGCCCGGGATAACTTTTTGACAGCAGTTGAAATTGCTTCTTCAAAAAAGAATGGTAACGGGATTGTTCCGGAGGTATGCATTTATTTTAACCATCAATTGCTTAGAGGCAACCGTTCAAGGAAAATCCGGAGTAGCCATTTCGGTGCCTTCGAATCTGAAAATCATCCGCCTCTGGCAATCTCGGGAGTATTTATTGAATATAACCATAGCTTCATCCTGCCCTCATCAAATGAAGAGCTGAACTTTCAATACGAACTGGATACCAACGTCACGATTTTACGACTCTTTCCTAACATTCAGCAAGGAATTCTGGAGAGTATTTTTAGCGCAGATGGATTGAAAGGAGTGGTGCTAGAAACCTATGGTTCAGGCAATAGTCCGAATTATCCCTGGTTTATTAGCTGCTTAAAGGAAGCCAATGATAGGGGAATTGTTCTCTTCAATGTAACGCAGTGCAATGGAGGTAAGGTTATCCAGGGAAGATACGAAACGAGTAAAAAACTTGAAGAGGTTGGGGTGGTGAGTGGTAGTGACATTACAACGGAAGCGGCAGTTACAAAACTAATG
>JAJCYL010000729.1 GCA_029262955.1 Cytophagales bacterium
TAACATACTTTTGGTCTCGTAGTTTGTTTGAGGCACAAGGCACAAATTTTGATGTCTATACCTGAGATTTTCTATAAGTATTTAAATGAAGGTATAGAAGTTGATCAATTTCACTTAATTAGGGTAAGGCTTGGACATGCACAAACACATATTAATAGTTGATGATGAACCTGAAATCTGCCTGCTTCTCTCAAGGATCATTGAAAGTAATGGCTTGGCAGTCAACTCGGTTCATTCCATGAGCGAGGCAAAGCAAGAACTAAATGATAATCACCCTGACGTTGTCTTTCTGGATGTAAACTTACCTGACGGAATGGGCCTTGATTTAATACCTATTATTAAAAAAAACACACCAGATGCGAAAATCGTGGTGATTAGCGCATTCGACGCACAGGAAGACCGTGAGAAAGCCATGAACCGTGGAGCCCGTAAATTTCTGGGTAAACCATTTACCAAGACTGAAGTTTTGGATACATTGAACGAATTGATGGTCACCAAATAAACCCGCTAATGATGTATCATATCCTTATTATAGATGACGACCGGGATATTTGCCTTCTTCTTGAAAAGTTTTTATCTAAAAAGGGATATGAGACAAAATCAGCATTAAATGGAGAATCCGCTGAATCTCTTTTAAAAAAGAATTCTTTTGACCTGGTACTTTGTGATTTCAAGCTCCCTGATTATGACGGGCTTGATATGCTGAAAAAAATTAAGATTATCAGTCCAACAACGCAGGTGATTATCATTACTGGGTATTCTGACGTAAAAGTGGCAGTAAAAACATTAAAACTGGGAGCTTACGATTATGTGACAAAACCCTTATTCCCTGACGAAATTTTACTGACAATTGAATCCGCCCTAAAAGAGGTCGACCAGATCGAATCAGAAGATAATCTAAAAAAAAAGAGCCCTAAAGGAGCTAAATCAACCATCGGTCCGGACACCGATTTTATTCAAGGAATAAGCCATGCTGCCAAGACTATTCAGAAACACATCGATCTGATAGCACCTACCAATATGTCGGTGATCATTACTGGGGAGACCGGTACAGGAAAGGAGTTTGTGGCCAAAGCTATTCACCGACAAAGCGACCGCAAAAATAAACCTTTTGTTGCCCTCGACTGTGGGGCTTTGCCGAAGGAACTCGCGGGAAGTGAATTATTCGGACATGTTAAGGGTGCCTTCACCGGAGCCATCAATGACAAGAAGGGCTGTTTTGAATTGGCCAATGGTGGCACACTTTTTTTAGATGAGATTAGTAATCTTACCTACGAAAACCAGGTTAAGCTCTTAAGAGTTTTGCAGGAACGACAGATAAAAAAAGTTGGTGGCACCAATGAGACCTCCGTAGACGTCAGGGTGATTGTCGCTACCAATGAAGATTTGAAGGAGGCAGTAAAAAATGGAGATTTTAGGGAGGATATTTATCACCGTCTCAATGAATTTCGGATCGAGCTTTCCTCACTGAGGCAGCGACAAGACGATATACCTGTCTTTGCAGAACGATTTCTCCAATTAGCCAATAGCCAGCTTAATAAAAGTGTGGAGGGCTTCTCAACTGCAGTCTCTAAGAGCCTAAGGGAATACTACTGGCATGGGAACCTGCGAGAGCTAAGAAATGTAATCAAAAGATCGGTTCTACTTTGTCAAACGGAGGAAATTACCCCTGACTGCCTGCCGGTCGAAATTGTGGAACCTGAACTCCATGCTTCAGATATTATTAGTAATGATCCTGTGGAAATGCCCACCGATCTTAAGTCAGTCTCCGAATTGGCGGAGAAAAAAGCTATCATCGAGGTATTGAAAAAAACAGGAAATAACAAGTCCAAAACGGCCGAAATATTGAATGTAGACCGCAAAACCCTTTACAATAAGTTGAAAGCTTATAACATTGATATGTAATGTCAAAAATGTCTAATCAAATAAAACAGGCGGATATCTCTGAAGAAAAATTGCTGAAGGATGTTTTGGACAGTTCTCCAAATGGAATTATTTACTTAGAACCCAAAAAGAACAAGAAGGAAATAGTTGACTTCATTTTTTTGATTGCCAATGGTGAAGCAAGAAGATTAGCAAACAAGAATGAGAGCGAAATTGTCAATAAAGGATTACTGCAGTTATATCCGGGGCTTGCCGGTAGCATGCTATTCAATAAATGTGCAGAAGTATTTAATAAAGACATTACCTACGAGATCGAGCGATTGTATAAAACTGATATACTCAATTGTTGGCTCAAGGTAATCGCTAAAAGATCGGGGGAAGGAATTATTATCAATTTCTCTGATGTCAACTCACTGAAAATCGCTAACAAGAAACTCAAGAAGGCTAAAAAACAACTAATTAAACAAGAGAAAAAGTACCAGGAGCTTTTCGAGAAATCAATAGATCCCATTTTCCTAACCACACCTGAGTTACAATTTACTGATGTCAATGAAGCAATGGCCAATCTTTTGGGATACACCAAAGATGAACTGTCTACACTTTCCATGAATATAAAGAGTCTTATGGCCAGGAAACAGGACTTTTTGCTTCTGAACCAGAAGATTTCCAAAAACGGTTATGTCAGAGACCACGAAATTGTACTGCATAATAGGTCTGGCAAAGAGTTAATTTGTCTCCTTAATCTGGCTAAACTTTCTATCCAGGATGAAGGATTTTCTGTTTATCAAGGCATTATTCGTGATATAACAGTAAGAAAGCAAGCGGAGCAAGATATTTTGATGGCCGAGAAAATGGCCGTGACGGGCAAAATAGCTCGCAGTATAGCTCATGAGGTCAGAAACCCGTTGACTAATTTACACCTCTCTTTGGAGCAGCTCAAAGAAGAGATCCCCAAGACAGTGGAGTCGTCGGAACTTTACCTGGATATTATCAAGCGCAATGCGGATCGGATTGGACAATTAATCACAGAATTACTCAACTCCTCCAAACCAAAGCCGCTACAGCTCAAAGAAAATTCATTGAATCTTGTCATAGAAGAGGCGCTTTCATTAGCCGCAGACCGGCTGGAATTGAAAGGAATGAAACTGCAAAAGAAACTTGATGACAGCATTGCTCCAATACCACTTGACTTGGAGCAATTAAAGGTGTCTTTTCTCAACATGTTCATCAATGCCATCGAAGCCATGAAGCCTGATGTCGGGGTATTGGTTGTTACGTCTTATCTAAAAGAAAATAAAATTGGCGTCTCAATCCAGGATAATGGCAAGGGAATAGCGACGAAAAACATCGGCGATCTGTTCGATCCTTACTTCACCGTTAAAAAAAGTGGGATGGGTCTGGGATTGACTGCGGTAAGAAGTATTATTAACGGCCATGGCGGGAGTATTCAGGTTGAAAGTGAGGTTGGAAAAGGAACTACTTTTTATATTTCCTTTCCTATACCATAGATTTAGCAATTTCACCGGCAAGAGGTCCGAACTTCCTTTTTAATAATATCTCCTAAAATGTTTGAGTCCTATTACCGACATTGTGGAATTGTGTTCTAAAGTGTGGTTTGCTTTCCACATTAATCAATCAGATATGGGCTCCATCTTGTTTGAACACCTGCTGCTGCAACGGCATGTTTTTGGCATATCCATAATAAATCACTGTAGAAATTAAAATAGCAAAATGGACACAAGCAAAGAATTAGTTGTAGATGGAGCAAGAGAGAAGAGTTATCGTAAACTGGGATACACCAAATTGGAAACTGCGGAACTAATAGATGCACTAAACAAACTGTTAGCTAACTACAGTATTCACTATCAGAAACTGCGAAATTTCCATTGGAATGTTAAAGGCCCTGATTTTTTTGATATTCACGCGAATTTTGAAAAACAGTACAATGAGGCAAAAGTTAACATGGATGAAATCGCGGAGAGAATAAGGGTTTTTGGCCAGACACCATTAAGTACGATGAGGGAATATCTGGAAACTTCAGAGATTAAAGAGTCCAGTACTGACCTCACTTCATATGAAATGGTTCAGGAGATCCTCAAAGACTACCAGATCCTTTTGGAGTACATGTTTAATACCATTGAGCAAGCTCTTCAAAATGGTGACTCAGGAACTGAAGATATGGTGAAATCCTTTGTAAAAAAAATTGAGAAAAATCATTGGATGCTAACAGCCTTTTCAACGAAACAATAAGTAAATCCAGGCCTCAACAGCTATGAGCTACTCCCAAACCCATTAGGTTGGGAGTTTTTTCTTTAAATTCCACAATCCGAATTTTTTCCTAAAATTTCTACTATTTACAAAGAATGGCAAAACCTAAAATTGAAACAACCCTCGTAAAAGAAGCAGGCAGCTTTGTCTCGGAATTGATGAAACAGGAGCTTCCTCCGGGTTGTTTATTTCACAATTTGAATTTTACGAAGGCGCTGGTAAACACCATACCTGATTTGGCTTCTACTTATGATCTTGATCAGGAGAATGTTGAAAACATCCTCGTTGCGGCATGGTTTTTTGATTCCGGCTATTCAGATAAAAAAGCACCATGTATCGATAAGAGTTTAGAAATACTTGAAAAGTTTCTCAAAAACCATGAGATCTCTAAAGATCGAACAAAAGCTATAATGCAAATTATCCGGCATGCCACGCTAAGTGCCTCTGACGCTAGTCTGCCAGGGCAGATACTTCATGATGCCCGGATCTCATACCTGGGAAGGAAGCGCTTTTTTAAATTAAAAGAGCTGCTCAGAGCAGAAAAAAGGCATTTATACAATAGGATTTATAACACTAAGGTTTGGGAAGAGATCCAATATCGGTACCTGGTCCTAAATAATTTCTACACTTCAGCGGCACGTAAGGCATACAATTCAAGAAAAGGGAAGAATATTGCTGAACAAAGAAAGTTGCTAGAAAAGGCCCGAAAAGCGGTAACCAGGGAAAAAACCGGTAAAGATTTGGGAAGAGGAATAGATACTTTGTACCGTTCAAGTTATCGAACACACATTAATCTGAGTGCTATCGCCGATGGTAAAGCTAATATGATGATCAGTATCAACACCATTATTCTTTCGGTGATCATCACTTTGTCAGGTGCCAGCTTTACTGTTAGCGAGAGCTTTATTGTTG
>JAJCYL010000730.1 GCA_029262955.1 Cytophagales bacterium
GCTTTAACCCTTCATAACAAAACTCTAATGACAAATCCGGGATTATGTATGTGAATCGAGACATTAATTTTTAACAAAAACATAGTCGTCTGCTTATTAATTTCGGAGTTGTGCAAGAGTATTAACAACTATTCAAGCTCCAACCACGATGAAAGAACCCCAAGTCAGTGGTGAATCATAAGATTCCCTCAGCTCAATCTGAGCTTTCTTAAACGACTCAAAAATTTCGCCTGTTTCCAGATAATAAGTATAGAAAAGGGTCATGAGCTGGCTCGTGGCCTCGTCTCCCACCTTGAAAAGGCTCAGTATAAGCGCATCAGTTCCAGCTACTAAAAATGATCGTTGTAAACCAAAAATACCCTCTCCATTTTGCACCTCGCCCAGACCCGTTTCACAGGCTGACAAAACAACTAATTCAGTGTTTTCAAGATTGAGATTCATTGCTTCGTATGCGGTCAAAACACCGTCGTCGGTGTCCAAATGCTTTGAGTCCGGTTCATCATTGTTTGATAACACAAGTCCTGATTTAAGAAGTGGGTTGCTATCGCCGATTATAGATTTATCGGTCAGGAAAAATCCATGTGTAGCAATATGAAGCACACGCGGGTTATTAAGTTTTTTAACGGCTTGTTCGGAAGCTTGTAACTCCTTGTGTACTGAAGTTTTCCAGCCTTTTGACCGGAACATCGCTTCCAATTCATTCACCTCCTTGTCAGTGCCCGGCAATGGTGGCATATTAAGTAGCGTTTCTACATTTTCGAGACTGACACTATTAAAATTAGCGTTGCCGAATAACTCAACTTCTTTGGGTGTCTCAATACTGATGTGAAGGATAGCCCTTTTTTGAAAAAGGTCTTTGGTATTAGTGACGTAATGAATATCCCGCTCATCAATCACATAATTTTCACTTGCAGGGTTGTAAATAATATTTAAATTGATCTTGTTATATACTCCGTCCGGGGAAATAAACACACTGGTAATGCCCGATAAATGTCCTTCGATTTGCTTCCAATAATATTTGTAGCTATGCTCAGATTTTATGTTGTATTGAATTGAGTTCCGATAGAGGTTAAAGTACTCTTTCTCCATGGCATTGCCATCATTTAATTGAACAAGCTCTGGTTCCTGACTGTCATAGCGAAGCACAACTGCCAGATAATTCACCCTGTTACTAAATCCATAAATACCCTCTTCATCTAACCCCTCTCCCCTCTCAAATTCTCTTAATCTAATAATTTCAATAGCGGCTTCCCCGGGTTTCAGCACCTTCTGTACATCACGCCATCTGACAGGTCGATATTGATTGATTCCGTTGCTAAATGTTGTTGACCATAGCGCCAGGTTTTTCTCAAGGCTATCTATTTTATTCTCAAAAGCACCGATATTAATATTAAGGTCTCCTAACACCTTTTGTCCCAGTTGATAATATCGAACTAACCTGCTGTTCATGGTCCTCCATTGAGTATATTGAGCCATTAGTTTCCGATCTCCACTACTCATGATAGCATTCCTCATCTTATTGGATGCATAATATATTATAGCTTTAGTCGACAATTGAATGTCGTAAACATATGCTCCTAATGATTGGTCATGATGAAGTTTTAGAGCTATACTGTAGTAGCGTTCAATATCTTCCTTTGTAGAATGGTAAAATTGAATTCTTTCTTTCTCCGTTAATGCCGGGAATATTGAGCTTATCTGATCTACTCTTAGGTTTATGGCTTCCCTAAAGAATTCTTCGGCTTTGGTAAATTCTCCCTGATTGAAATAATGCAGACCAAGATTCTCCAGAGAGCTGGCATAAGTTGGGTGATTAACCCCAAGGTACTTTCCTCTTAATTCAAGTGATTTTAGATACAACGATTCTGCCAATTTTGGTTTTCCCATAGATGAATATAGAATTCCAAGGTTATTAATGACTTTGGAATATTCGGGGTGTTCCTCTCCTAATATCACTTTATCAATCTCAATCACTTTCAAATAAAGTTCTTTTGATTTGTCGAAATTTTTCATCACCCGATAAACCCCGGCAATATTATTTAGTGATGTTGCGTAATGTGTATTGTATTCCCCGAAATATTCAAGAAAAATCTCCGAAGCCTCCTGGTAGTTTTTTAGTGCCTCCGTGTATTTACCATCCAGGTGCATCAAACCGGCTAAATTGTTGGTAAGTGTTGCATAATAGTAATGGTCATCACCTAACTCCATCAAAGCTTTGTGTCTGGCGAGTTCAAAATAATCGGCAGCCTTATTATTGTTACCAAGATCCCTATAAAGAATGCCCAGATCATTTAATGTCTCCAGGATCAGGTCAGGGCTTATACCAGGGTGATGCAACTTGAGATCAAAAGTTTTTAAAAGGATTTGCTCAGCTTTATCCAAGTGCCCCATAACCTCATTGATCATACCTTCCTTCTCCAAAGTCTCTATATAGTCTATATTTAGAGTATATTCTGGCGTCTCCAAATAAATTATTTCGGCATTATTCACATATCTCAATGCCATCTCCAGTTCCCCATTTTTAAAATATGACCCACCTGCCTTAGATAAGCATTCCGCAGTAATAAGATGTTTAGGGCCATATTTTTGTTTAGCAATTGATAACGCTGTCAGAAAAAGGTCTAACGATTGTGAGTTTAGTCCTACCTGCTCAAACAGATTGGCCAGATTATGCACAGAACGGATAACCTGGTGAGACATTTCTCCGTGAATTCTTCTGTTTAATCGGAGTGACTCTAATAGTGCTCGTTTTGCATTATCAAATGAACCAACATGTATGAGCGATTCAGCATAACTAGTAAGTATATTACTATAGGTAGAGTCAGTTTTGCCCGAAAACTCTTCCTTTATTTTAAGGGTTTTGGCTAGGGAGTCATTGGCCTTCAGGTAATGTCGCTCTTCCATATAAGCCAGACCCAGTTGGTAAAGCAGATCCAGATATTCTGGAATACCTTCACC
>JAJCYL010000731.1 GCA_029262955.1 Cytophagales bacterium
CGTACATCCCGATGCCACTTGGCTCATAGCTGAAGGTCAGGATGGAGCCAAAATGATGCGCAGTATACCCATTGAAAAAGCCTGGGATGATAGCATGATTGCTTACGGGCAAAATGGTGAATCACTCAGACCAGCTCAGGGATTTCCTGCCCGACTTTTAAACCCGGGCTGGGAAGGAGGCTCTTCAGTCAAGTGGTTACGGCGCATTGAAGTCACAAACAAGCCATCAATGGCCCGGGATGAAACTTCAAAATATACCGAATACATAAATGGCGGTAAAGCCCGTCAATTCTCCTTTACTATGGAGGCAAGATCACTTATCACCTCACCTGGTTATCCCAGAAAGATTAATCCGGGAGTTGTTACTATACAAGGAATCTCATGGAGTGGGCGTGGTAAAATTGCAAAGGTTGAGATTAGTGTGGACGACAGAAAAACATGGCAGCAGGCTGAACTTCAAGGGCCAATCCTACCTAAATCCTTTACCCGCTTTCAATACCCATGGAAATGGGATGGTAAAGCAGCTACAATCTGGAGTCGAGCCACCGATGAAACCGGATACACGCAACCAACTTTACAGGAACATTTGGCTGTTCGTGGCACCAAGACTGGCTATCACGACAATTTCACTGTAGGGTGGAATGTTAAATCAAATGGAGAAGTCGTTTACAAAGTCCAAGAATGGAAGGTATGATGAGCATAAAAACACTACTCTCACTTGTTGCTTGTTTAGGAATTCTGGCTATCACATCATGTAAAAAAGAACAAGTAATCGAAATTCCCTCACAAATAACTGAGGATCGCATTGTGGTTAAAACTGACAATGGGCCATATATAGGAGTTAACCAGAATTCATTCGAGGAGCTACAGGCATACAAGGCAGATTCAAGATCCAAATCAGCCATTTACAATATTGGACGGACCGCTACTAATGATGAAATAGCAGCTTTGGATATTGATATACCTCCAGATGGTATTGGCTTACCTGATGGCAATGGGAATGCGGTTAAAGGTGCAACCCTGTACCAAATGAAGTGCGCAGCTTGTCATAGTGAAAATGGAGAAGGAAAAAAGCCATTTGGAGCATTGGTAGCCAACGATTCGAATGGCAAAACTGTTGGAAGTTATTGGCCTTATGCCACAACTATTTTTGATTATGTTCGTCGGTCAATGCCCTTCGAGTCTCCGGGTTCTCTTACTGACGAGGAAGTTTATTCAATTACAGCCTTTTTACTTTATCGAAACAAGATTATTGAGGAAGACATGGTTATTGATAGAGAGAGCCTGCCACAAATTGTAATGCCCAACCAGACGGTGTTTGTTCCGGACGACAGGGAGAATTATAACTCAGTGCACTAGATTTATCGAATAGAACCTAACTACTGAGTTCGTCTGCAACAAGTTTATAAGTTGGGTCTTCCATAACATTGACATCAATAATCTCCTCTGCATTTTTAAGTAACACCCGACAATCCGGACTCAAATGTTTCAAATGAATTTTTTTACCCACTTTTAGATAGCGTTCCGTAATCTTATTCAAAGCTTCAATCGCAGACATATCAACTACCCGGCTTTCAGCAAAATCAATAATCACCTCGTCAGGGTCGTTTAGCACATCAAACTTTTCATTAAAATTGATTACGGAACCAAAGAACAGAGGGCCATATATTTCATACTGTTTTACGCCATCTTCATTTACGCTCTTTCTAGCCCTGATACGTTTGGCATTGTCCCAGGCAAATACCAATGCTGCGATAATGACGCCTATAATAACTGCTAAAGCAAGATTGTGAAGTACGGCTGTCACCAATGTGACCATTGCCATCACGAAAATGTCTGATTTAGGCATTTTATTAAAAGTCCTCAAACTTGCCCATTCGAAAGTTCCGATAGCCACCATAATCATCAAACCTGTCAGCGCCGCCATTGGTAATTGTTCGATTAAATTGGCGCCAAACATTATAAAAATCAGAAGCATAACTGCCGCTACAATGCCTGATAGACGAGCTCTGGCCCCAGCCGAAATATTAATTAAACTTTGACCAATCATGGCACAACCACCCATACCGGAGAACATTCCCGAAAGTATGTTTGCCGCTCCCTGTGCAACCGCCTCTTTATTACCCCTACCCCTGGTTTCTGTTATCTCATCGATTATGTTAAGTGTTAGTAGGCTTTCAATTAACCCGACACCGGCCATAATTGCCGAGTAAGGTAATATTAAAATGAAAGTCTCCAATGTGAATGGAATACCCGGAATATGGAAAGGAGGAAAACCTCCCTGAATAGATGCTATGTCTCCTACTGTCTTGGTATCTATATTAAAACCAACAACCACACCAAAGACGGCAAGAATTGCAACAAGTGAAGCAGGAATTGCCTTACTAAATTTTGGCAACCCCCAAATAATTAGCATGGTCCCCAACACTAAAGCAAGTAAAGTATATAAGGATGATCCTGTTAACCAATTACCGGAGATGTCTTTAAACTGCTCAAATTGAGACATAAAAATGATTATGGCCAGACCATTTACAAAACCGAAAATAACTGGATGAGGGACGAGCCTCATTAATTTTCCTAATCTTAAGATCCCCGCTGTTACCTGAAAAATTCCTGCCAGAACTACCGTGGCAAAGATGTATTCCACTCCATGTGAAATCGCCAAAGAAGCAATTACAACTGCCACCGCACCGGTAGCCCCCGATATCATTCCAGGACGACCACCTAAAACAGAAGTGACCAGTCCCATTACGAATGCAGCATACAAACCAGTTAATGGAGACAATCCTGCTATTAAAGCAAAAGCCACTGCCTCAGGAATAAGTGCCAATGCTACAGTAATACCAGATAATACCTCTATTCTATAATCCACTTTTAAGGATAAGTCGAATAGGTTAAAATATTTTCTCATTCAAATTTTCAAACAATGAAACGCCTATCGGAAACTAAATTCCAAAAATAAAACCGACAGCATAAATGGGTGAATTGCCCTACAGTGAATTCTATGGTAGAGCTTATTTCATTAAATAAAGTGCAAGGATAGGAATTATTCCTGCCAATAACATAAACCTTTTCGGTGCACTTCTACCCCATGGCTTATGATATGCTTCCACATCAATTCCATCTTAGATAATTTTTCCTTTAATTTTCGGCAGAATCAATTAATTTTATGAGTCTATAATCTGAATTGGCAGCTGCGCCACAATCAATTCCCTGCACACAGCTTCTACAAATTATGCCCAAGAAATTAATCGCATTTCTGTTGATTTTATGCTTCCATTGCTCCGGTTTTGCTCAAAAATCACGAGCAAGGGATTTAGGGATTCCATTTGTGGGCATTACTGGTAAATTGAATGCTATTACTGATGTACAGGGAGTGGAGGTCGGTCATAGTACTATTATTTCTGGTTCTGGAAAGAATATCGTTGGAAAGGGTCCTGTTAGAACCGGTGTAACCGCGATATTCCCAAGAGGCAAGAAATTTAGTCCGGTATACGCCAACTGGTACAGCTTGAATGGTAATGGAGAGATGACAGGAACTACGTGGGTAACTGAGTCAGGTTTTCTGGAAACTCCAATTATGATCACTAATACTAATAGTGTTGGTGTTGTTCGAGACGCCGTTTTAAAGTGGTTTGTAGACACTAATTGGTATGAAAATGAAAACTGGTGGTACACTTACCCTGTAGTTGCCGAAACATATGATGGTTTCTTAAATGACATCTATGGATTTCATGTCAAGGAAAGCCATGTACTTGAAGCTATCAGTAATGCTTCCACTGGAACGTTTGAAGAGGGTAACGTTGGCGGGGGTACGGGCATGATGACGCTTGGTTTCAAAGGGGGCATTGGTACCGCTTCTAGAGTTGTTAGCATTGGCGAAGCTTCCTATACCATTGGAGTATTGGTGCAATCCAACTTCGGTTCAAAAAAGAATCTTACAATAGCCGGCGTACCTGTTGGTGTTGAATTGAAAGACACCTTAAATAGCGAATACCATGGACCTCCCCAATCAAGCAGAAAAGAAGGTGACGGGTCAATTATAGTTATTGTAGCAACAGATGCTCCTCTCCTTCCTCATCAATTGAAAAGAATAGCACAAAGGGTGCCATTAGGAATAGGAATTGTTGGAGGAAGAGGAAGCAATGGATCCGGAGATATTTTCATTGCGTTCTCAACTGCCAATGAGAATGCCTTCAATAGAAAAAAAACAACCACAGTCAATACCATTTCAAATGACTTGATTACACCTCTCTTTGAAGCAACTGTGCAATCTGTTGAAGAATCTATCATTAATGCAATGGTAGCAGCCGAGACAATTGATGGTATTAATGGCAACAAGGCTTATGCAATTTCACATGACCTTTTAATTTCAGTTTTAAAAAAATATAACAGAATCGAATAATGGGAATGTCGATTTTAGGCTTAACTAACAATTTCCCCAAACATTAAATCAATTAAAATTAGAACTCTATAATGGCCAATAAACAAGATTTAGACTTTACCTATACCACCATTGACAAGATATTCCGACTGAGTGTTGGTGAAACAGGAGATTACAGTGGTGCAAAATATGATGGAGATTTTTCTATGACATTGGAAGAAGCTCAAAAAGCAAAACACAAATTCATAGCTGACAGCCTGAACATTAAAGAAGGAAGTAAGGTGTTAGACATGGCTTGTGGGTGGGCACCTTTTACAAAGTATATAACAAAAGAAAGAGGTGCAACCAGTATTGGGCTGACTTTATCCCAGGGTCAAGCGGACGCCTGCCAAAAAAATGGTTACAATGTGATAGTTAAGGATTGCAGAACGGTTAAACCGGAAGATTTCGGTCAATTTGATGCTATTACTTGCATTGGAGGGTTAGAACATTTTTGCTCTGTCGAAGAATGGCAGGCCGGGAAGCAGGAAAAAGTTTATAGTGACTTCTTCAAGTCGCTGTATGATCTGTTACCAGTTGGCGGTAGATTTTATATGCAAACTATGACCTTCAGCAAAAACATGCTCGATTTTGAGGATATCGATGTCAATGCGGAAGAAGGATCTGCTTCAAATGTGCTTGCCTTAATGATTAAAGAATTTCCTGGCTCATGGTTACCCTATGGTCCTGAAATGGTAATTAAAAATGCAGAGCCTCATTTTAAGTTAATCTCACAAAGTAGCGGACGATTAGATTACATTGAGACAATTGGACAATGGAGAAAGATGTTTAGAAAATTTAACCTCCACAAGTACTTGCTCTACCTGTCCTTAATCCCAAGGTACATTACCAACAAAGAGTTTAGACATCAGATTGCTGTCTTTAGAGTTAGTCCAAACAGGGTTTGCTTTGAACAGGAGATTATGGATCACTTTAGGTTAGTGTTTGAGAAAGTCTAACTGCTTGAACCGCTCATTGTTTCACTTTGCGGCCATCATTTTGATGGTTTCTTGTGGAGGTAAGAAACCTCCAAATGTTATAATTATTTTTACCGACGATCAAGGATATCAAGATGTTGGTAGCTTTGGCTCCCCTGATATATTAACTCCCCATTTGGACAAAATGGCCTCTGAGGGTGTAAAACTCACTAGCTTTTATGCCGCTCAGGCTGTTTGTACGGCGTCTAGGGCGGCTCTTCTCACTGGCTGTTATCCAAATAGAATTGGCATACATCAGGCGTTTATGCCAAACAGTAACATTGGGATAAATCCGGATGAAACTACAATAGCGGAAATGCTAAAGTTGAAAAACTATAGCACAGCAATTTTTGGCAAGTGGCACTTAGGAGATGACAAAAAGTTTCTTCCACTAAATCATGGTTTTGATGAATACTATGGCATTCCATATTCGAATGATATGTGGCCACTCCATCCCCAACAAGGATCCATTTTTAATTTTGGACCATTGCCACTGTATGAAAACAATAACATTGTAGATACAATAACCGACCAGTCACAACTTACCACCCGAATTACAGAAAAGAGTGTCTCTTTTATACAGAGGAACAAGGACAAATCATTCTTCTTATACGTCGCTCATCCACAGCCACATGTTCCATTATTTGTGTCAGATAAGTTTCAAGGTAAATCTAAGCGAGGTCTATATGGCGATGTGATAATGGAAATCGACTGGTCAGTGGGCGAGATCTTGAATGCACTTAAAGAAAATGACCTTGAGGAAAACACCATTGTAATTTTCACATCCGATAACGGCCCATGGTTATCATATGGTGATCATGCTGGAAGCGCCTTGCCGTTTAGGGAAGGAAAAGGAACTGCTTTTGAAGGAGGTCACAGGGAACCATTTATAATAAAATATCCCAAGCAACTTAAGCCAGGCACAGTTGTAAATGTACCGGTAATGGCCATTGACTTATTGCCCACGCTGGCATTTCTAACTGACGCTCAAATGCCCGATAGCGCCATTGATGGTAAAAACGTTTGGGACATCATAGCCGGACGATCCAGCGAAAGTCCACACGAGGCATACTATTTTTATTACAAGATAAATGAGCTTCATGGCGTGAGGTACAAAAACTGGAAATTGTACTTTCCTCACATATTCAGGACACTCAATGGAAGAAAAGGCGGTATTGAAGGGTTCCCTGTTAACTATGATCAACAAGCCCTTGATGAAATTCATCTCTATGATCTTTCCAGGGACATTAATGAGAGCCATAATGTAGCAAAAGAGTAT
>JAJCYL010000732.1 GCA_029262955.1 Cytophagales bacterium
TTCGATGACACCTCCATAAGTTCTTTTAATGAACTCCTCGCCAACGGGCCTCTTCAATATGCCATTTCGATGGTCATTTTGGCGATAAGCATCTATGTGATCTACCTCGGCCTTAACAAGGGGATTGAAAACACCAGTAAATACATTGTCCCATTTTTCCTGGTCCTGATGCTATATCTTATCGGACATGCGCTTTTTTTCGGTAATGCGCTGGAGCACCTGGCAACTTTCTTAAAACCAGATTTTTCAAAACTGACACCGGAGGTAGTTTTTGCTGCTATGGGTCAAGCCTTCTTCTCTCTTGGGCTTGGCGGTACCTTTTTATTAATCTATGGCAGTTACATGAAAAGCGACCAAAATATTGTGAAAGGGGCAATACTAACAGGATTGGGAGATGTTGGAGCCGCCATACTTGCCGGTGTATTTATTGTACCAGCCATTCTAGCCTTTAATTTAGATTTAGCATCGGGACCTGGGTTACTGTTTAACACATTACCACAACTGTTTGCACATATGCCATTTGGAAGAATTGTTGGTTCTTTATTCCTAATCGGCCTAATCCTCGTGGCATTTCTATCTAACATAGCTGCTTTGGAAGTCGTTGCCGGTGGATTGGGAGACAGTAGTTTATTTAAATTCACCAGAAATCAAATTATTATAGGATTAGGAATAGCAGAAGTGGTAATCATCCTGCCCAGTGCCTTATACCCTCAGTTAATTGGCACGCTGGATTTAATTTTTGGGTCAGGAATGCAAACAATAGGCAGTGGCCTCTCCGTATTGGCAATTTGCTGGGGCATTGGCAGAATTAAAACACTCAAAGAGATTTTGCCTGGAGAAATGGGTAAAAAATGGGGAACTTTCCTGTTTATTTGGTTAAAATGGGTCATTCCATCAGCGCTGCTACTTACCTTATTATTGTATATCGTCGACAGTCTTTAGAATTCGACGATATTATCCCTGACATTTTTATTCTATGGAAACTGTCGTTTAGGATTAAAAATAAGTTAACCACTGTTTCAACCGTTTTCACTAAATAAAATTATTTTAAGTTTGTAGGCTAAACCAAATTATAAATAAACAATGAAACAGGTAGGAAACTTGATTTTAACCTTAGTAGCAATCCTGGCCGTTAGCCAGTTATCCGCACAAAATGTACGGACACCGGCTCCTAGCCCAACTTCAAAAACTGAACAAGCTGTTGGAGTGAACAATTTCACCCTTGAATATTCTCGACCAGGTGTAAAAGGTCGTGAGTTATTTGTGGATGTGGAGAAATGGGGGCAGAGATGGAGAACTGGAGCCAATGCCGGAACTTTCATTGAATTCGATACCGATGCATCTTTTGAAGGTCAAAAAGTGCCTGCTGGACGATATATGGTATTTTCAATTCCTGGAAAAGAGGAATGGACATGGTCTTTATATAGTGATATGTCAATCGGTGGAAATGTAGGTGCTTATGATGAGAAAAATGAGGTCGCTAAGTGGACTTCAAAAACTGAGACATGGGACATAAATGTTGAGCGCTTAACATTCATATTCTCTGACATGACGGACAATGCAACTAACATTGGCATGTTCTGGGGTAAGTATTATACGCGATTCAATGTTACCGTTGATACTGAAGGTCAGGTAATGGCACAAATTGACGATGTCATGAAGAATCCAATGGCACAGGTAGGTGGATTGTATGCACAGTCGGCTACCTATTACCTCGAAAACAACAAAGATCTGTCAAAAGCATTGGAGTGGATGACGAAAGCAGTAGAGATTAACCCTAATGCTTTCTGGAATATCCATGCTAAAGCTCAAATTCAGGCCAAGATGGGAGACAAAAAAGGTGCTATTGCAACTGCAAAGGAATCTTTAGCCAAAGCGAAAGCTAACGAAGGTGGTGACTTTGGTTACACTAAGCGCAATGAGGACTTGATTGCCTCTCTAAAGTAATTTATTTAAAAATTGGAAGTGGAGATCAATAGCTCTTCACTTCTAATTTTTTACCCTTTTTTTCTTCTAATCCTGCTAAGATATTCTTGGCACTTTCCTTTCTACTTTCATTAGCTGCTTTTTCAATAGCTAATTCGCGTACTTTATAGTTTTCTTCTCATCCCCCATTGAATCATAGAGTTGTAGTGAGCGATCCAATCGCCGGACTCTTCAATATTTCTTTGATAAACTGCAACTGCCTTTTCAGCTTGATCGAGGTCTTTCCAAAGTTGCCAACCAAGTGAATTACGTAGGCCAACTGAAGCTAAATCCAATGCTTCATTCGGCATTTCATCACATTTCTGACAGTTAATTAACTTTTGGCAATCCAAACTCTAATTAATTTAATGGGTGAAGTCCAACCTTAAATCACCATAGCCGGAATCCACAGATATTTTAGAACTACCTCCCTTACCAAACTTGCCCTTATACTCACTCCTCTGATTATCTTTTACGACGTAATTCAGGTCAAGTCCTTCACCACGGTTATTTAAATCAGAATACCTGAATACTCCGTCAAAATCTCCACCAGCTCCCTCTTCAATAGATAAGGTCATTGTAGTAAATCTCGCATCAATCTTAACCAGATCAAACCCTTTCCTTATTTTGTCAATACTAAACCCACCGACATACTCCAAATCCAATTCAACCCTTTTTATTACTTCCCTTATTTCCAGGTCTGTGAATCCGGCAGATCCATCAACTGAATTTAAAACACCAAGGTCTACACTACCATATTTACTTCGTAGTTTGAGGTCGTTAAGTTCATCAATTCTGATGTCCGAAAACTGTTGGTCAAGATCAACATTCCTGGCTTTGTTGACCTTGAAATCAGAATATTTGATTACTAATTCAGTATTGGCCAATTCCTCAATACTCGCTCCGCCAAAGCCAACTTCAATGTCAGAATCTCCGGTTAGTTTGCCACCCTTCATATTTCCATATTTGAGATCAACCCTCAAATCTCCAGAAAGGTCGCCTATATAAAAGTCACCAAACTTGTTACTAACCTCTAACTCTCCAGTGATAGGCATCGAAATGGTATAGTTCACACTGAAGGACTCCCCTTTCCGGCTATTCATCTTAGATCTGTAATCTGTTCTTAGAGAAATCATTGATGAAGTTACCGAAATCTCTATTTCAACCTGATCGATAAAATCTTGTGATTTCTCTTCATTGCGCATTTCAGCCCTCACTACTACTTCTATCTGGATTTGGCTCCGCTCCCAGGTATTGATATGTATCCTGCCGAATTGATTATCAACCCTTAATTTAGTAGATGGGCTTACCTCAAAGGTTCTATTAACTCTTCGTTCCCTTTCCTGACTCCAGCCTGCTGTGGAGATAAATATCAACACAATCAAACAGGAAAACGTTGAATTATATTTGAATATTTTCATCATTCCTTTGTTGCTTAATTCTTTCCAAAATCATTAACTGCTGATTGATTATCTCCATTCTGATTCTTAAGTTTTGTATGAGTGCATCAGCTATCCTTTCGTTACTTCCGCTATCCCGAAAGTCAGATTTCAAAGTATTGTACAAACTATCAAGATTATTCAGGTCTACCATGAATTGCTGACTGATCAATTCGTCCTGCGCATAATCCGAGAGTTTGGATTGCATTTCATCTATCTGATTGAGATAAAATCGTTCGGCATTATCAAATTCTTCCATAAATGAGCCGTCTCCTTCGTCGGCAACAATTATCGCTTCTGGCTGTTGTGCCCTGTCAATTAATAAAACTGAAGTAGTTAACAAAAGAAAAACAGCGGCAGCTCTCCAAAGCCACCCTCCTATTGAAATTGTACTGACTTCCTTTTTTGAAATAGAATTCTCAATCTTATCCCAAACCTTCTTGCGAGGCTCTTCAGAATCAAATTCGTCCCGATGTTGTTTTATATATTTTTTCAGGTTATCCATAGTTCACCTTATTTTCTAAAATGGTTCTCAATTTTTTCTTAGCCCGCAGGTACTGAGATTTTGAGGTCGACTCTGAAATCCCCATTACTTCAGCGATCTCCTTATGATCAAAGCCTTCAAACAAATACATCGAAAGCACTGTACGAAAGCCATCAGGGAGGTCAGCAATACCGACTTTAATTTTGTCCACCGTTAAACTTATCCCAACCTCGTCATAATCATCATTTTGATCTATCACCTCAATCTTTCCGTCTTCAATAGGTACCATAATGGCCTGCCTCCTCTTGAGGAAATTGATGCACTTATTCACCACAATTCTTTTCAGCCACGACCCAAAAGATGCTTCACCTCTATAGCTCTTGAGGTTCCCGAAAGCACTGACAAATGCATCTTGTAAAACATCCTCTGCATCATCACGGTCATTAACCATTCGAGTACACACATTGAACATCGCTTTCGAGTATAGTTTATACAGCTCGAACTGAGCGCCTGAACTACCCGCTAAGCATCGATCAATGATATCCTGGTGAAGGTTGACTGTATCCGGATTCAAAATCTAACTTCCAAAATCAATATAAAGACCGTGGTAAATATCGAAGGTTGCATCATTTTTCAAAAGCATTGGTTCTGATCGGTTGAAAATCAGCACTGCATCGAAGAGATTCTAATGGTTATTTAGTGATAGTAATGAATCATTCCTATATTTAATATGATAGAATAGGTAATAAAAAAGTGATTTATGAAGAATTTTCCTTTTTCTTCCTCTTCTTCTTATCGATTTGTCAATGCTATTCGCAAACAATTAGCATTGACAATGTGTCCCAGGATGGTCGAAGTATTGTCATAACTTTCAGCATCCAGCAGAAAAACAGTCCTGAGGTAAAACATATTGAGCCTATATACGTATCAATTTTAAATATACGTATATTCAAGTTATGAAGGCTAAATTAAACCTTACAATCGATCAAGAGGTACTGCTGGAGGCTAAGAGGCATGCATATCATTCAAAGACTAGTATCTCCAAGATGGTAGAAGGTTTTCTAAGAAAAATTGCTTATCCCAACCAAAGAAAGACTGTAATAGAAATAGTCCAGGAATTACCCGAACCGAAATCTTCTGATGAGAGAGATCTTAAAAAGGCTTATATAGAAGAAAGAGCTGAGAAATATGGTGTCTAAGATTTTTTTAGACGCCAATGTTATTTTGGACTTTTCGCTTAAAAGAGATAATTATCATTCAGCATTATCAATTATTGACAAGATTGTCAATGGCCCAATCCAAGGATTTATAACCCCTTCAATACTCCAAATTTCAGGTTACTGGATTTCAAAGCAATACGGTGTGGTTACAGCAAAACAAATCCTGACTTCACTATGCGAAGACGTACAAGTAGTTGATTGCCCTCACAATGTGGCTACCCAGGCATTAAAATCGAATTTCACAGATATCGAAGATGCCATTCAATATTATACTGCCCTCGAACATAAACTTGAGGCCTTTGTTTCTCGAGACAAGCAACTCCTAAAATTTTCAATGCCGATTCTGCCCGTTTACAACCCGGAAGAATTTTTAGCACTAATGACTTCTTAGTTGATAATACTTCACGGACAATACACACTCACACTCACACCGATGTACCGAGTTTGCAATTAGCTGTGCCGGATTTGCAATCCGGTACTCCCACAATACTTGATTTTTGTTTTGCACATCTAATGGCAGTAACCGACTAAAAGATTTTTAACCACTTCTTTTTTTATTCATTAACTCCAGCTGTGCCGGATTTGCAATCCGGTACCCCACAATACTTGATTTTTGTTTTGCACATCTAATGGCAGTAACCGACTAAAAGATTTTTAACCACTTCGTTTTTTTATTCATTAACTGCTACTATTACTCTGGAATGTTTTACAGGCGCATATCGTACCTACTTATTTTTGCCATTTGTTCATGTCAGCAAATTGAAAAACAATCATATTCGAAAAGTAAAGAGATGAAAGTGAAGTCAGAGAAAATTGTGGTGTACCAATTAATTACCAGATTATTTGGCAATAAATCAACCACGAACAAGCCGTATGGAACAATTGAGGAAAATGGAGTTGGTAAGTTCAACGACATCACAGATAAGGCACTAATTGAACTTAAAAAATTAGGTATTAATCATGTATGGTATACTGGCGTGATCGAACATGCACTCTTGACAGATTATACTGAATTTGGTATTCCATTGGATGATGCAGATGTGGTAAAAGGAAGAGCTGGATCTCCCTATGCTATCAAAGATTATTATGATGTAAATCCTGATCTGGCCGAAGATGTGTCAAGCCGAATAAATGAGTTCAAGGAGCTTATTGAGCGGACTCATCAGAACGACCTCAAAGTCCTAATTGATTTCGTGCCCAATCACGTGGCCAGAGCCTATCAGTCGGATCAAAATCCTTCATCCATCGCTGACCTGGGAAGTGGTGACGATCCCTCAAAACCCTTTTCTCCAAATAATAATTTTTACTATATCCCTGACCAAGCCTTCCAGGTACCAAGTGATTATCTCCCATTGGGCGAATATGATTTTCCTACCAAGGATGGTGTGTTTGAAGAATTTCCGGCCAAAGCTACTGGCAATGATCAATTCACGGAAACACCCTCGAAAGACGATTGGTTTGAAACTGTAAAACTGAATTATGGGGTGGACTATCAAAATGGATCTTCACAACATTTTGATCCTATACCAAATACCTGGATAAAAATGCTTGACATTTTGAGTTATTGGACAAAGAAAGGAATAGATGGATTTCGTTGTGACATGGCTCAAATGGTGCCTGTTCCGTTTTGGAATTGGGTAATACCAAAAATTAAGGAGATCAACCCTGATATTCTTTTTATCGCTGAAATCTACGAAGCCGACAAATACAGAGATTACATCTTCGACGGTCAATTTGACTACTTGTATGATAAGGTAGAACTGTATGACACCTTGAGAAACATTGTAGAGGGTAAGGCAAATACCGACCATATACCAGACGTTTGGAAGCGTCAAGAGGGAATCAGTCAGTATATGCTAAGGTTTCTTGAAAATCACGATGAACAACGTGTAGCCTCTAACTTTTTCGCATCAGATCCATTCAAAGCCATTCCTGCCATGGCA
>JAJCYL010000733.1 GCA_029262955.1 Cytophagales bacterium
CCCTTTCGCAAAAACAGTGACTGGCACTTCGGTGATTGCATCGCAAATTTTTGAGATGTATTGCATTGAATATTCCTGGTAGTGAACTGGATTGAGAATTCCCGCCCAGGAATCAAAAACTTGTACTAAATCAACCCCCGCTTCAATTTGAGCTTTTAAATATCTAATTGTACTCTGGGTAATCAAATCGAGCAACTGATGAGACAATACAGGTTCGTTGTAAAGCATTCTCCTTGCCTTAGAAAAAGTTTTACTTCCTCCTCCTTCAACCATATAGGAGAAGATAGTCCAGGGAGCCCCTGCGAACCCTATCAGTGGAACTCGGCCATTCAGCTCTGCCTTTGTGATTTTTATAGCCTCTAAGACATAATGTAAATCCTCTTCAGGCGATGCAATTGAAAGTTTTTCGATATCACTCTTACCCTCAATTGTCTTTGGAAAATAAGGACCGGTTCCCTCCTTCATTTGATAAGGCAATCCCATTGCATCGGGAATGACCAAAATATCTGAGAATATGATTGCTGCGTCAACGCCCAATATGTCGACTGGCTGGATGGTCACTTCAGCTGCTCTTTCAGGAGTTTCGACCAATTCTTTAAAGTCCCTCAACTTGGCACGAACAGACCGATATTCCGGTAATATTCGCCCCGCTTGCCTCATTAACCACACCGGTGGCCTCTCCACTTTCTCACCCCTCGCAGCCCTGAGTAATAGATCATTTTTCAAATGCATGGCGCAAATTTAATTACTGGTTGCTTCTTGTTTAGTTTTGCTCATATTTGATGCGGACATATGATTGAAGATATCTGGAAACATCACCAGAAAGCCTGGCGAAGAATTGTTCTCGCAGCTTCATTAGGTGTCTTGTTCTTAGCCATACTAGACCTCAGTATAGGTTCAGTTTACATTCCAGCCATCGAAATCCTAAAGGCTTTATTTGGCAGCAGTAACAATGAAGTTTGGCAGTCGATAGTGATAGAATTCCGGCTACCCAAGACATTGTCGGCCATATCTGTAGGCATCGCTTTAAGCTTAAGTGGCTTAATCATGCAAACTTTATTTAGAAATCCGTTAGCTGGGCCTTTTGTGCTTGGAATAAGCTCCGGCGCAAGTCTTGGAGTTGCGGTTTTGGTTATGGGCTCAATTTGGTTACCACTGGCAGTTTCTGGTATTAGTACAGTGGTCGCAGCTTGTCTAGGTTCTTCCATGGTCCTCTTAGTAGTTCTATCAATGGCCAATAGATTAAAGGATACCACTTCACTACTTATTCTCGGGCTCATGTTTGGCAGTGCAGTTGGTGCATTCGTCAGTATTTTACAATACTTCAGCAATCCTGAAGAAGTACAGGGTTATCTCTTTTGGACCTTTGGAAGTTTGTCAGGTGTTTCATGGAGTGAATTACAAATCCTACTCCCAATAATCCTTGTCGGCCTAATTGTCACCATTGCAATTTCTAGTTCATTAAATATTCTCAACCTAGGTGATGATTATGCAATAAGCTCCGGAGTCAATCTTAAACGCATGCGCTATCTCATTATTGGTATCACCAGCTTGCTAGCAGGGGTTACTACCGCTTTTTGCGGTCCCATTGCATTCATTGGCATTGCTGTTCCACACATTACCAGATTGATCATTAATAGCTCTAATCATAAACACTTGACCATATTGGTTGCATTAATAGGGGCGGGTGTGATGTTGATATGTGATATCATATCACAATTACCAGGGTTTGCACAATCCCTCCCAATCAATGCAGTGACTTCCATTTTTGGAGCTCCGTTGATTATTTGGCTCATCATGCGCCGACGAAAAATGGTGGCCTTCTAATGGGATCCAATACGGCTATATTACAAAGCAACAATCTCGCCATTGGTTATGGTGACAAGGTCATCTATTCCGACTTAAATATCTCTTTCGAAAAAGGAGAAGTAGTTTGTCTTTTAGGCCAAAACGGCGTGGGGAAATCTACCCTTTTGAAAACTCTATCCGGCCTGATAGAACCAATTTCAGGAGAAATTCTGATCAACAATATTTCCTTTAAATCGCTTTCGAAATCTGAATTAGCTAAGGTGTTTAGCATTGTCACGACCGATAAATTATCAGCGGTCGGCTTGACGGTTCTCGATATTCTTATGGCTGGAAGGTACCCACATCAACCCTGGCTAAATAGTCCACGTGAAGAGGATTTTAAAAGTATTCAGTTAGCTGTGGAGCAGACAAACATCAAGTACTTGTTAGAAAAGAAACTACATGAGTTGAGTGATGGTCAACGGCAAAAAGTGATGATAGCCCGGGCACTGGTTCAGGATGGGCAATTGATCTTTCTGGATGAACCAACAGCACACCTTGATTTGACCAATCGAGTAGAAATATTAAAATTATTGCGAGATATCTCAATCAACTCGAATAAGTCACTCGTTATTTCCACACACGAACTCAACCTGGCCATGCAATTCGCTGACAAGCTCTTACTAATGGATTTTGGTTCCCCTATCATGACCGGAACTCCTGAGGATTTAGCCCTATCGGGTGATCTCAGCAAAATTTTCCATCATCAAGGTTTTGACTATGATTTAATTACTGGAAAAGTTAACCAGGTGGAGAACCCCCAGGGCACAATCAAAATTGAAGCCGATGAATCCCTCAAGTTTTGGATTAAAAACGCTGTGGATCGCTTGGGATATAAGTCAAAAGATTCTTTGAAAATAATTGCCACAACATCAAAAAATAACTGCAATTGGAAGGTCATTATGGGCAGCAATTCGTATAAAGGAGTAACAATAGATGAACTAATTAAGCTGTTAAAGTCAATTCAATGAACCTTCCGCAATCCAACAAGCCAAGAATTGTTATTATCGGTGGTGGTTTTGCCGGAATGAACGTTGCCAAAAACCTGAGAAACATTGATGCCCAGGTAGTTTTGGTGGACAAAAACAACTTCCACACTTTTCAGCCACTGCTTTACCAGGTAGCAACTGCCGGATTAGAACCGGATTCGGTAACCTATCCACTGCGGAAGATTTTCAATCACTTCAATAACTTTTTTGTCCGGATTGCCAGTGCCAAAAAGATCGACATCGAAAACAACCTGCTGATAACTGATAAGGGTGACATCGAATATGACCTCCTCGTCATTGCCACAGGAGCGGAAACTAATTATTTCGGCAATAAGAAAATTGAGCATTATAGTATGCCCATGAAATCAGTACGGGAAGCGCTCGACTTACGGAGTTTGATCCTACAAAATTTTGAAGAGGCACTGATCACTAACAATATAGAAGAACGACAAAAGCTGATGAACATCGCCATCGTTGGCGGAGGACCAACAGGGGTTGAGTTAGCGGGAGCTTTAGCGGAGCTGAAGAAATATATCTTACCTAAAGATTACCCGGACCTTGACTTCAGGCAAATGACAGTCCATTTAATTGAAGGCCAGGACCGATTACTGGCTGCCATGTCTAACGAGGCCTCTAATAAAGCGGAAAGTTTCTTGCAGGAAATGGGCGTACAGATCTGGCTCAACACTTTTGTTGAAGATTTTGATGGGCAAATAGTCAGTACCAGTACCAAGAAAAAGTTACCCACTAAAACACTTATCTGGGCCGCCGGTGTGAAAGGAAGCCCGGTAGATGGAATTGAAAGTGACAAATTTGGCAGAATTCCAGTCGATGAAACGCTCAAAGTTCTGGGATCGGACAACCTGTTTGTGGTGGGAGACCTGGCTGCCATTGAAGGCAATCTCCAGCCTATGCTAGCCTCCGTGGCTTGTCAGCAGGGTGAATTTCTGGCGAAAAACCTCAAGCTTCACCTGGCAAACAAGGCCATGAAACCATTCGTTTACAATGACAAAGGAACCATGGCCACGATAGGCCGTAACAAAGCCGTGGTTGATCTGCCCAATTTTAAGTTCCAGGGACGTTTGGCATGGTACGCCTGGATGTTTATCCATTTAATGCTATTGGTGGGCTTTCGAAACAGGATAATCGCCCTAACAAACTGGGTTTGGAACTACATTAATTATGACAGTGGCATCAGGTTAATCATCAGGCCCTTTAAAAGAAAGGAACTACTTAAAGAGGATGTCCTCGAAGAAGTTTGACTGTTACTTAAATCGGGCAGGCTGGAGCAGTCCAATGCTCCTGGATTAAAGCAAGCAATTCCGCATGTACTGGCCCTCCTGCAACTAATTCACGACCAAAAACAAAGTTTCCTTCGCCTTGAAAGTCGGTCACAGTTCCACCAGCTTCCTGGACAATTAATGTTCCGGCAGCTATGTCCCAAGAGTTTAGATTGTACTCAAAAAACATGTCGCAGCGACCGCAAGCCACATAAGCCAGGTCGACTGCGGCGCTACCCATGCGGCGCAAACCATGGCAATTTTGTATTAATTGATCTAATATTTTAAGGTAAGCTTTCAGATTATTGAAATTGAAGATAGGAAACCCTGTGGCCACCAGACTCTCACTTAGTTTACCGGCTTTACTTACATGAATAGGTTTATCATTCATAAAGGCACCACTGCCTTGAATGGCATAAAAACATTCATCCCGATTTACTTCATACACCACACCGAGAAGCACATCTTTGCCTTTCATTAAGGCAATACATACAGCATAAATTGGTACACCATGTATAAAATTTGTGGTGCCGTCCAAGGGATCTATCACCCAGTTATAATCATGGGATTTTTTGACTATCGTACCTTCCTCCGTGATAAAACCTGCTTCAGGCAATAGTCTTGATAGCGCAATTACGATTAGCTTCTCGGCCTCCTTATCTACATAGGATACCAGGTCATTCAGGCCCTTATATTCTGCCTGCTCGATAGTAAACTTGAGACTTTCCCCTCTAATGAACGCTCCTGCTTCCTTGGCGGTCTTGATTACTTCTGGAAGCAAACCATCTAAAGATTCCATAAATCAACAGGATATTTCTATGAATATAGGAGAATGCCCGCATTTGAGCAATGACAATATTTTATTGACTTACCTTTTATCAGCTTAATCCATGACTTAGATCAAATCCTTTTTCTACTATTCATTTTTACTTTAATTTCACCAACTTATCAATAAACTGCTCCTAAAACATTCTGACAATAGATTATGAATGAAGCGCTTAATACAGCTTTAATGCTTATGGGTGTAGGAATGACAACCGTTTTTGTGGTTTTATTCCTGGTAGTTTTGGTTGGCAATGGCCTGACAGTATTTGTCAATCGGTATATTCCGGAAACAGTACCAATTGACGTCAAGAAAGCCAGCCAAACCATTAAACCTGGTAAACTAGCTGCCATCAGTGCCGCTGTAGAGATCTTCACCGAAGGAAAAGGAGTAATTACACGAATCGACAAAATCGATTAACAAACAACATTATGGGAAGAGATATTGGAATATGCCTGGTATATCGTGATATGTGGCAATCGTCTGGTAAGTACATGCCACGAGTTGACCAACTGAAGAGAGTAGCTGAGCCCATTGTAGACATGGGTTGCTTTACCAGGGTTGAAACAAATGGTGGTGGATTTGAGCAAATCAATCTTTTGTATGGCGAGAATCCCAACAAATCCGTCCGGGAGTGGACTCAACCATTCAATGACGCAGGTATTCAAACTCAAATGTTAGAACGTGGATTGAATGCTTTAAGAATGTTTCCCGTACCGAAAGACGTTCGAAAGTTGATGTTCAAGGTGAAGAAATTACAAGGAACAGATATTTCAAGATCTTTTGACGGTCTTAACGACACACAGAATCTCAAGCTTTCTATCGATTATGCCAAAGAAGGGGGCATGATTTCCCAAGGTTCCTTGTGCATCACATATTCGGACATTCATACGGTTGACTATTTCGTTAACATGGCCGGTACACTAATCGACATGGGTGCGCAGGAGATAGCCATTAAAGACATGGCCGGTATTGGAAGACCCGTTTCGGTTGGTAAGATTGTAGAGGGGATAAAAGCAATTAATAAGGACATCTTAGTTCAATACCATGGCCATTCGGGTCCTGGTTTTTCTGTTACAAGCTCGTTAGAAGCAGTACGGGCCGGGGCGGAAATTGTTGATGTAGCCATTGAGCCACTTTCCTGGGGTACAGTCCATGCCGATCTATTGACAATCCATGCGATGCTCAAGGATGCTGGCTATTCAGTGCCGGATATCAACATGAAGGCCTATATGCAGGCCAGGACACTTACGCAGGAGTTTATCGATGACTTTTTGGGATATTATATAAACCCCAAAAATCGATTAATGAATTCATTGCTGATAGGCCCTGGTTTGCCAGGTGGGATGATGGGTAGTCTTATGGCTGATCTCGAAAACAATCTATCCAGTTTAAACAAATGGCTGGCTAAGAATAGCAAGCCGGCAATTACCCAGGATGAATTACTAATTAAATTATTCGATGAAGTCGAAAACGTTTGGCCGATGATGGGTAATCCACCATTAGTGACACCATTCAGTCAATATGTTAAAAATGCGGCATTGGTTAATGTCATGCAGATGTTGAAGGGTAAAGAGAGGTGGTCATTATTGGATGACAATACCTGGGATATGATGTTAGGAAAATCAGGCCGAGTACCTGGAAAGATATCGGATGAGTTGAAAAAATTGGCTACCGAGCAGAACAGAGAATTCTTTGAAGGCGATCCGCAAGAACTCTATCCTGATGCACTGGATGATTGTAGGAAAGAAATGGATGAAAAGGGCTGGGAACACGGGCAGGATGATGAGGAACTGCTGGAGTATGCGATGCACACAGCCCAATACATAGATTACAAATCCGGGAAGGCTAAAGAAACATTTGAAGCTGACCTGGCGAAAAGGAAAGCACCCACAGAAGTTGCAGCCGCTGCTCCGGTTTCATCCGGTGAATTTGCCCCAAAATCGCTCAATATCGATGTGAACGGCGAAAAGTATAGAGTTTCCATTTCATATGATGGCCAGCCTGCAGCGGAGACTACTTCGAATCAAGAAGCAGCAAATTCAGTACCCTCTTCAAATGGTGAAATGAAAGAGGTATTGGCACCATTAGAAGGAAAGGCATATTTTACAAAGGATGCCTCTGAGTCTCCAGTCAAAGTTGGTGATAAAGTCAATACAGGGGATATCATCTGCTATATCGAAGCCATGAAAGTAATTAATGCAGTGAAGTCCGATCAGGAAGGCACGGTGGTTGAGATTTGCTTCAAGGACGGTGATGAAATATTGGATGATGATGTCCTGTTTAAACTAAACTGAAAGAAAAAACGCAAAACTCAAATGTCAAGACTCAAATAAATTTCAATTCAGAAATTTCAATGACCAATACTATATATGATTTGGAAGAGAGGACATTTCAGTTTGCAAAAAGCATTAGAGATTTTGTCAAAAAACTTCCTAAAACTTCAGCAAATATTGAAGATGGGAAACAGTTGATTAGATCTTCTGGTTCGGTTGGGGCCAATTATATCGAGGCTAATGACTCCCTTGGAAAAAAGGATTTTGCAATGCGTTTGAAGATATCGAGAAAAGAAGCCAAGGAGAGTGCTTATTTTCTTCGCTTAATCTTGGAATCAAACGATGATATTAATAATGAACAAGCTCAAAAAGATACTTTCATCAATAATTAATAAGACCAGTTAATAATGAAGGATTGATTTGGCATTTGTTATTTGAATATTATTTGTTTCTTGTTTTTTCGTCATTGGAATTTTAAACTCTTTTTAAAGAATGGAATTACTCCAAAGGATTTATGACATGACCGCCATCGGGGACATTATTGCGGCCCCGGAGAGCTTGCTCATGATTTTTTTAGCTGGACTAATGCTTTATCTCGGTATTGTCAAAAAATATGAACCATTGTTATTGGTACCTATAGCCTTCGGCATGCTACTGGCCAATTTCCCCGGAGGGAATATGGGTGTGGTTAAAGTGGGTGATGAAATGGAGTTGCTTGAAATTGCCCGAGAGTACGGCATCATGAATTTCATCTACTATGCGTTGATAAAAACGGGTTTTCTTCCACCCATTATTTTCATGGGCGTGGGGGCACTAACCGATTTCGGACCCATGTTGAAGAATCTCCGACTGGCATTCTTTGGGGCAGCTGCCCAAATTGGAATTTTTTCAGTGCTCATTTCTGCAGTGGCAATAGGCTTTACAATGGAAGAGGCGGCCGCATTGGGTATTATAGGCGGAGCAGATGGCCCAACTGCCATTTACACAACTATCAAACTTGCCCCCCATTTATTAGGCCCCATTGCTATTGCCGCTTATTCATATATGGCACTTGTACCGGTCATAATCCCTCTAGTTGTGAGATTTACGGTTACTAAAAAAGAGCTTCTCATCAATATGAAGCAGCAAGATAAGTCGTATCCAAGTTCAAGGCCTATCAAGAATATGAATGCTTTGAAAATCATGTTTCCCATCGTGATAGGCTCAGTGGTTGGCATTCTGGTACCCTCTTCAGTACCCTTGTTAGGTATGCTTATGTTTGGCAACCTGGTCAAGGAAGTTGGAGCAATTACAGGCCGATTATATCAAGCAGCCTCCGATACCATAATGAATGCTGCAACTGTTTTTCTAGGCCTGTCGGTTGGGGCAACCATGACTGCCTATGCCTTCTTAAACACTCAAACTATCCTCATTATAGTTGGTGGTTTTATAGCATTTGCCATCTCCATTGCGGGAGGAATTTTCGCGGTTAAAATTTACAATCTATTCGCGAAGAAAAAGATTAACCCATTAATAGGTGCGACAGGATTGAGCGCTGTACCAATGGCGTCAAGAGTGGCCAACGAAATTGCTATTAAACACGATCCGAGCAACCACTTGCTACAATATGCAATGGCCAGTAATATCTCAGGAGTGATCGGCTCAGCGGTGGCTGCCGGGGTCTTAATTTCGTTCCTTAGTTAAAGTTGAATTGGTTAACACATGCCTCACGAATTGTCTAACACTTGACTGAGGAGTAATTTTGGCATCCATGGATCTCTATTTTAAGGCTCTTCACATAATTTTCGTTGTTACCTGGTTTGCCGGACTCTTTTACATTGTAAGACTCTTCGTATACCAAACGGAAGCAAATGAAAAGGACGAGCCGGAAAAATCCATTTTGACTTCCCATTTAAAAGTTTGGTCAAAAAGGCTATGGTATGGTATTACATGGCCGTCGGCAGTGCTGGCTACCATTTTTGGTCTGGCATTAATTCATCCCTGGTTAGGGCAAGGCTGGCTAAATATTAAGCTTGTTCTGGTTGCAGGACTGTGGGTCTATCATCACCTGATCCATTTTAGATTCAAAGAACTACAAAAGGATATATATAAATACAGTAGTCAGCAAATGAGGGTTTTCAATGAGGTTGCAACCATTTTCCTGGTAAGTATTGTTTTTCTGGTAGTATTAAAAAACGTACTGAGCCTTGCTTGGGCTTTGGTTGGACTATTGATATTTGTGGCCTTACTAATGGGCGCCATCAGAATTTATAAGAATTGGAGAGAAAAAAATGAGAGTATGTAATTTATTGATTGGAGTAATGATGCTATTAGTGGTCTCATGTACTCAAAGTGTAGAAAGGTTACCTGTTATGGGAAGATCCCAACTTGTTGAGCGAGAAGTTAATGGTAAGACCGTATTGGACACCATCCCACATACAATTGCCGATTTCAAATTCTTAAATCAAGATAGTTCCTGGGTAACAAATCAAACACTGGAGGGGAAAATTTATGTGGCAGATTTCTTCTTTACCTCCTGCCCTTCTATTTGTCCTATAATGAAATCGCAATTGATCAGGATTTATAAGGAATTTGAAGGTGAGGACGACCTGAGGTTAGTTTCTTATTCCATTGACCCTCAATTTGATACTGTGGGGGTTTTGAGGGAATACGCTCAACGATTAGGAGTTTCAAGTGACCGGTGGCATTTTCTTACGGGTGATCAGGATGAAATTTACGAACTTGGTGAATCTAGCTATATGGTTACCGCCGCAGAAGACGAATCTGCCCCTGGCGGGTTCCTGCATAGTGGAGCGTTTCTTTTGATAGACAAAGAAAGAAGGGTACGAGGCGTCTATGATGGTACAGTCGAGGAACAAGTAAATACATTAATGGGAGACATTAGAGTGCTACTTAAAGAGTATGTCAATTAAAAGTCGACTGATTTATTTCTCCCTGTTGCTATTCAGTGGTACTCTCCTGTTTGGCTGCTCTTCTAACACGAAGGAAAAGAGTGACTTTTATGAAGCCATGGATCACCGCACTAGAACCAGATTCAGGCAATACATGATCTTAGGCAAGGGTCTTTACCAGCAACATTGCGCCAACTGCCATGGGCAGGAAGGAGAAGGTTTAGAAAGGCTGATACCACCATTGGCAAAATCAGATTATCTGATGGCTGAAATTGACAGGGCAGTCTGCCAGATAACTAATGGGATGAAGGGTGAAATTGTGGTTAATGGAGTGACCTACAACCAGGAAATGCCGGCTAATAAAGAACTTAGAGCTTTAGAAATAGCCGAAATCACCACTTATATCGCCAATTCCTGGGGCAACCAAAGAGGGCTGATTTCCTCTAAAAACGTCCAAGAGTTCTTAAGGAATTGTACTGAAAGCCCGTCCTATTAATTATTAGACCGCTTTATACATCTTATACATTTTACTCTCGACAAAGTATACAAACCGTTTATCGAAAAAAGATAAATTACAAATCATAATTTATCCAATTTTAAGGATATGCATTCCAAGTGTATTGTTTCATGAAACGGGTATTAACTTCGATCTCTTTCGTATTCTGTGCGATTAATGTTTTTTCGGCTACTATCACGTCCAATGGGTCCGGAGACTGGGACGCTGGAACCACTTGGGTAGGTGGAGTAGTACCTACAGATGGTGACAATATCATTATCGCCGCCGGGCATACTGTAGAAATAGACGGAAGTCCAAGTATTACGTTGGACAATGTGAATATAACTATTAATGGCACATTAGACATGGACAATGATGGATGTTGTACAGTAGGCACATTGAATCTTACAGGAACATCAGGTATATTGATCTCGGCTACAGGAACTATTACAGAATCAGTTGGTGCTTTCCAAGAAGGTTCCTCTAATATTACTTTGAATGGAGATGTAATCTGGTCAGGTTGCTCCAATGCCATATGTCTTGCAGTTGTTAATGGCATTGAGGATCCTGACCCTGAACTAAGTGCAATAACTTCAGAAACAGCTGGCTTTGGGCCACTTTTACTACCCCTAAATAACAATCCTCTACCCGTAGAGTTCCTATTCTTTTCTGCCAGTCACAATAAAGGAGATGTACTCTTACAGTGGGCAACAGCCACGGAAGAAACCAACAGCCATTTTGAAATAGAGCGGTCTACAGACCTGGTAAATTTCGAGATGATTGATTGGGTGGAAGGAGCCGGAGACTCCAAAGAGCGCATTGACTATGAATTCATTGACTATGAAGTTCAAAACCTAAAAGCCGAAAATATCTACTATCGGCTCAAGCAAGTGGATTACGACGGTAAGTTTGAGTACTCTAGAACGATGGTTGCCAGAAAAGAAGGTTTCGTTCCCGCCGAATTGACTATATGGCCCAACCCATTCATATCAAGTGTCACACTATCAATTATAGCTGATAGAGATCAGGACGTTAATATCGTAATTTATGATTTAAACGGACGTGAAATGTATGCCGAGAAAAGATTCATTTATAAAGGCAACAACGATGTAAGCTTGGAAAGAATGGAGTCCATAAGGGCAGGAACTCACTTAATAACACTAAGAGGAAGTACCATCTATCAGAACCAGCGACTGGTTAAAGCCCAATAGCCCAAATAGCCTATTTCAATTTTTTCTATCCCCTATTTAAGGGTACATCCTTCAATTTTTGTCTTTACCGTACAGGTCAATGAATAAAAAATGAATAGTGGACTAAAAGATCGGGTTTTTACCTTTTTGCTTTTCCTTTTCGTAATGGCACTATCCTTCTGGATAGGTTAATCTCATGGTTTGAATAAGGACGGATGCAATTTATCAAATTCTGTGTTTTCCTGGTAAAGTCGAGCCACAGCCAATATAGTAGCCTCGTCAAATAGGTTTCCCAAGAAACTAATACTGGTTGGACCACCCTCAGCATTAAAACCATTGGGAACGACAACTACCGGATGACCGGTTAGATTGGTGAATTGCAACTGATTCCCACCAAAAGTGGGTGTCGCAATGACGTCATAAGCACTAAATCGCTTATGCAACTCCTGTATGAGCTGATAACGCACGCGGTTGGCATTGATATACTCTACAGCTGGTACCAATCTTGATTGCCTGAACACGTTTGGCCATGCCCTTTCAATTTGTCTCACCATCAAGGAATCTCTATTGGATCTTGTGAGTTCGTCGAAGGCAGCCGCAGCCTCGGCAGACAATATGATACTAAAAGCATTTAGTGGTAAATCATCTGGCAAGCTTACCGGTTGAAGTTCCGCTCCTAATGACCTTAAAACTTCCAAACTGGCCATATCATTGCTCCTATCAGAATATTCTGCCTCAAATAAGTCTTTGAGGTATCCCACTTTCAACTCTGACAAGCTTAGGATGGGTTTGTAGTTAAAAGCAGCATCTTTCACCGCCTGATCGACACCATCGGATCCGCGAATGGCTTCGAATACCAACGCCGCATCAAATGCAGATCGACAAATTGGGCCAATCTTATCCATGCTCCAACTTAAATTCATCCCACCGGTTCTACTGACCCTGCCAAATGTGGGCCGTAAACCGGAAGTTCCGCAACGGGTGGAAGGAGAAGTTATAGAGCCGAGCGTTTCGGTACCAATTGCAAAAGCGACCAACCCAGCAGAAGTTGCAGAGGCCGAACCAGCAGAAGAGCCACTAGATCCCTGGCTCAGATTCCAGGGATTCTTAGTCACTCCCCCGTACCAGACATCTCCCCATGCCAACGCCCCCAAAGTAAGTTTAGCTACCAAAACTGCACCTGCTTCTTCGAGTTTTTGAATGACGATCGCATTCCGATCAATGATTTGATCTTTGTAGGGTTCAGCCCCCCAAGTGGTTTTGTAACCCTTTACAGCCAATAGATCTTTTGCTCCATATGGAATTCCATGAAGAGGGCCACGATAATTACCTGCGGATATCTCAGAGTCAGCCTTCTTGGCTTGTTTTATGGCCAATTCCTCGGTAAGGGTTATCACACATTCCAAAGTATCGCCATACTTCTTCAGTCGATCTAAATAAATGCTTGTTAATTGCAGCGATGAGATCTTCCTGGCTTTAATCAATGTGGCCAAGTCGGCAACGGTGTAAAACGCAAGTTCTTCAATGTTTTCAGGGATCTTTACCCCCTTGTTCAGGCTCCATTCTATTTGAGCTTGCTCAGTATTCAATTCAAAGCCAACCGGCATTTGATTGAACTGAATCGCAGGTGGAATGGAATTGTCAATATTGTAGTTATGTAGTGCTTTATAAGCCTCAAGGTTATCATCCAATCCTTTTTTCATCAGCTTTCGCTCCTCTTCATCGAACCGAAGGTCAAAAAGTGCTTCTGCTTCTTTGGTGTCTTGGGCCAGTAAAATATTTCCAGCTGACGCAGCTAAAAGTAGGCCCCATTTCAAACTGATAATCAAGTAATTCTTCATACAACCAATTTACGCCGTAATTCAACTAATACGTGAATGACAAAAGACAAATTAAAAACTACTGGATAATCTCGTCTCCAATGGTCGACTATTTCTGTCAATGGGTCTGATTTATCAGCCCTTTTATCAAATAGTTTAGTTTGTTCGAAACAATATTCGAGCTTTGCCATATAATAAGGTGTATTTGATCAGATCAGAATGAAAAAATTTATTATATCTACCATTGCCTTCTTAGTTATAGTTGGAGGGGGATA
>JAJCYL010000734.1 GCA_029262955.1 Cytophagales bacterium
AATTATGAACCATAACCAACCGTAGAAATTGCAATTAAATTTGGAGGAAATCCATATTTGAAGGAAATAATACTGTCTATTGTATTAAGGATTATATAATAATTGAAAAAACTGCCCTAATTCAAAATATACATCGTCAAATATATATCACCCATTCAGGTGTAAGGGTTACCTAATTCGTCCAAATCACAATATTTTGAATTCAATCCTTCGGTTTTTACTCCTATTTTCTTCAGAATCATTCGGCACAATTGGTTTTTCTGCACCATAACCTTTAATTGTCACTCGTGAGGACTCAATTAATTGCGAAAAGAGGTACTCAGATACTGCCCGGGCCCTATTCAAAGACAAGGTGAGGTTATAATCTTTGGACCCAACATTGTCAGTATGACCTCCTATCTCAACTCTTAGCGCTGGATTGTCAATTAAAAGCCCAATCACCTCTTCCAATTCAGTTACTGATTTCTCCTTCAGTTCATAACTATCATAATCAAAGAAGATATTATTCATCACTGAGACACTCCCTGATTTTAGAGGGTCTAGATAAATATCGAGGATCTCGGGTTCAAAGGTTGATTTTTCGATGTAATTGTAATTTTGATTTTTATACAAATAACCATGGCTGGAAGCATACACGCCATAATTCCCTCCTTCGGTTAAGACTACAGAATATGTTCCATCAATTGGATCCGAACTAACCACTGAGACTTTTTTACCATTCTCCAAATCAAACAGCTCGATGGTAGCCCCTAGATACTCATTTGTTTCGCTGTCGAATACCCGGCCAGTTAAAAAGTTGCTTCTACGCCTCACTCTGGCTGTTTCTGGCACATCAAATTCCATGATTTTGCTGTCTATCAGCCCCTGCAGCAAATCGCTCTTTTCATTTGAGTAGTAGCCTTTAGAGCCGTCTGCAGCGATAAATAAAGATGCCTGATCGTGATTGTCATTCAGAGGATACCCCAAATTCAAAGGAATTGACCAGCTATTCGCACTATTTTCGGATAGATATAAGTCTAATCCTCCAAAGCCAAGATGTCCTTCAGATGCGAAATACAGCGATTGACCATTTACATGGATAAATGGCGAAATATCGTCCTCCGGAGTATTGATAGTATCCCCCAAATTGATTGGTGTCTGCCAAACTTCATTGTCATCCAATTGCGTGTAATAAATATCCCGCTTTCCTTTTCCCCCAGATCTATTACTAACGAAGTACAAAGTTCTGCCATCTGCGGAAAGCGAGGGTTGTGATTCCCAGGATTTGGAATTTACGGGCCTTCCAATGTTTTCAGGAGGCGACCACTCAGTTCCACTTTTCTTTGAAATATAAAGATCACAGCTACCTATGGTGTTCGTATCCTGGCAGGAGGTGAATATTAGCGTCTTCCCATCAGCCGAAATCGTACAAGTTCCTTCATTCATTCGACTATTGATGTTATTTGATATGGAGACAGGTTCACTCCAAATCCCATTAGCGTTCCTTTGGCTTGTGTATATATCTTCGTCATGTCTTGGATCGGTACCAAGTCTTCTGGTATAAATGATCGTATTGTTGTCAACCGTCAAAACAGGGAAGTATTGGAGTCTAAATCTATTTAAGGGAGCTGGCAAAGGTTGTGGTTTGAAATCAATGGGCCTTTCAATGTATAATAAAGCGAATTCAACATTTCGCAATATAAACCTCGCCCTTTTTTCATTTGCTGGTTTTAGTTGACTATAACCCAAAAAATTCTCAATCATGGTTTTTGATTGTAAGTACTGACCCTCATAGAAATAGTGATCGCCCAGATATAAATATGCGCCTCGATTTAATTTGTGATTAGGTCTCGCATCAACCGATTTCTGAAAATAATCCGCAGCATTTTGAAAATTAGCGAGTGTTCTGAAGATTCCAGCCATTTTGAGATAAGCCTCAATGAATTGAGGATCCTTTTCAACGGCCTTAGACAATTCAATCAGTGCAGCATTGAATTGCCGCTGTCGTAGCAAATTGTTTGCCTCCCCAAAATACTTAATGGCCTTTTTATTTTCTGTTGTGAGCTCACTCTGAGCGTAAGTCGACGCTGTGTATAGAAATGAACAACAAATAATCACGAAAGCTACCGTAACCTTTCCCATAGTGCACCAGAAGTTATCTACCGTTAAATTAACGGATAATTACAGTAACAGATTGTTAGAGTCAAACAAAAAAGGCTGTCATTCCTGACAGCCTCGATATTTTTTCAAAAATACGCTACTTTAACTCGGTCTTCTTTGGATGGTGACCACTTCATTGACCCAACATCCAACCTTAAATGTTTCTCCTTCAGATAATCCCAATTCAAAGATTTCTGATATTGATGGAAATTGGCCTTTGGCATTTGCCATTCCTTCTCCATTCCCTGCTTTCCGATACATTTCATAAGCGGCAAGAAATACTCCCCGATCTTCGACCTTACTTACGCCTTTACGGCAAGTTTCATAGCTACCCATATAAAGGTGGCCAATTAGTGTGTACGCCTCGCTGCTCACTGATGGATCAAATTGTATGGCTTTAAGTGCATTTGACCTGGCTTGAGATTTATTGCCCCTCGCGACGTGCATCTTAGCTAAATCCAACTGTACTCCACCTTTTTTGGTATTGTCGTCAGTTAATTCCAGTGACTGATTGTAATACACCTCCGCTTCAGTATATTTTTTCTCAGCGGATAATTTTTTGGCAATTACGATAGCCATCCCATAATTAGGCTCGGCCTCATTAATAATCTGTGCTGTTGAAATAAAGTAAGGGCTATCAGAGCACTTTCCTGTAAGAAGTAATTGGAAAACCTTTTTTGCCATCTTTAAATCTGAAGGATTGTCGGCCACTTTAGGGGCCAGATTGGCTTCAACGAATGAGCAATCAACTGTTACTGTAGCTGTCAAAAGCTTATCAATGTTATCACGATAAGTTTCTAATCGATCAATATTCTTGCCAAGCCCTACCTTATAGTCAATAATATCATTGAGTTGTCCATAGATATCAATCACCTCCACATCGGTCAGGCTTCCTCCTGTCAGTTTATGCCTTCTGACAATATCCATGTAGGCAACAAGATTATTATCAAAAATATTGTTGCCATTAAGTTCGAATGCCTTATAAAAAAGTGCGTATAACTCGGGATATTTATCCTTACGCCCTTTTTGGTACTTATAGGCCTTATAGGCTTTCCTATTCAACACCTCACCTTCATCACCAAAATATTTAATTCGCAAATCGTACATAGTCATTGCTGAATCAGCATATGCTGCCTTTTTTGCCTTGTCTGATTCTGCATCAGTGAGCCCCTCATAAATCTTAGCACCATTTATATATAGTGATTCGTTTAAATCAGGCGCATTGGCGAACAACCAACTCAAATGTCTTACTCCCTCTTTATAGTTACCCAATTTCATGGCATCACTATACAGGGCATTCTTCTCTTCCGCTTTCTCTTTGTTTTCAGGCCAATTCCAGCCTGGTTGAGCGATTGCCAAAAACGGCATTCCAATCAAAATAACAGAGAAAATCCGCATCATTCTCATAGCTCTTTTCATTAGTAATTGTCGTATTGTATTTAATTGAAGATGCTATAATAATTCATATAGCGTGATTAAGAAAACAAATTAACGATTTTCAGCCCAATTTAGTGCCAAATGGCTACTATCTAAGGACAAATTCTTTCTTAAGGGACATTTATATACTTGTGAATTTGTAGAGAGATTGACCACTTTGGATTCCGTTTTACGTAATCAACAATGGTTGGCATTACGGTCTCTCTTTTAGACCATTCCGGCTGAAGAAATAGCTTGCAATTGGGGTTAAGCAGGGCTACAAATGACTCCGCCCACTCAAAATCAGTCTTATTGTAAATAACTACCTTCAATTCATCTGCCCGATTACAGATTTCCGGTAGGGGTTCTTTAAATTTTTTGGGAGACAAGCATACCCAATCCCATTCTCCGGATAGTGGGTAAGCACCTGAGGTTTCTATATGTGTTAATTTATTATATTCGTGTAGTCGATTACATAAATATGACAAATTATGCATTAATGGCTCACCACCGGTAACAATCACTTTATCAGTAGGTTGAGGTGCTGTTTCGGCAACGATATCGTCCACTGAAACTTTAGGATGGGCCAATAAATCCCAAGATTCCTTCACGTCACACCAATGACATCCCACATCACACCCTGCCAGGCGAATGAAGAATGCTGATGATCCCTGATGAAACCCTTCTCCTTGTATACTGTAGAAAGTTTCCATCAATGGAAGCTCCAGAAGCTCAACTTCTTCCAAATTTGAATCAGGCTTGATTTGTACGCATTTCATATGCTTTCAAAGTATTCATAAGCAGCGAAGCAATGGTCATTGGCCCAACACCACCAGGGACTGGTGTGATATAACTGCACATAGGGGCAACTTCATCGTAATTTACGTCCCCAGCTAATCTAAAACCTGATTTTTTGGTACTATCCTCCACTCTGGTTGTTCCTATATCAATGACAACAGCTCCTTCCTTAACCATCTGTTTTGTAACCAAGCCAGGTTTACCAACCGCAACCACCAAGATATCTGCCTCTTTGGTATGCTTTTCTAACTCTTCGGTATACATATGGCAAATGGTTACCGTGGCCAATCCTTGTTGCATCATCATTAAGCTAAGGGGCGCTCCGGCAATTCTACTGGCACCGACAACTACACAGTGTTTTCCCTTCGTTTCAATCTTATACCTTTTCATTAACTCCATTACGCCAAAAGGAGTAGCTGGCAACAAAAGAGGGTGCTCGGTGACTATGCTGCCAAAATTTTGATTCGTAAAGCCGTCCACGTCCTTTTCTGGTAAAATTCTATCCGTAGCTTTCTCAACGGAAACGTGATCAGGGAGTGGTAATTGGACAATAAAACCATCAATATCAGGATCTTGATTAAGATTGTCTATATGCTGCAACAGTTTAGTTTCCGATATAGATGAGGCCACATGCATCAGTGTATAGTCAAACCCAACCGCCTTGCACGCATTAATTTTACCCCCAACATAGGTATGGCTTGCGCCATCATCGCCAGAAATAATAATAGCTAAATGGGGAGCCCTCTGTTCACTATCCTTGATAGCCTTTACCTTACGGGCTATTTCCTCTTTAATTTCAGCTGCAACTTTCTTTCCATCAATTATGGTGGGCATAAATTTTTGGGGTTTAATCAAGTTTTAAAACGGCCATAAAAGCTTCCTGAGGCACTTCAACATTCCCAATCTGACGCATTCGCTTCTTCCCTTTCTTCTGTTTTTCCAAAAGCTTTCTTTTTCTGGTTATGTCTCCTCCATAGCATTTAGCAATCACGTTTTTACGCATGGCTCTCACACTTTCCCGTGCGATTACTTTAGTTCCAATAGAGGCCTGGATTGCAATTTCAAACATTTGACGAGGTAATAGCTCCCGTAATTTTACGCATAACCTTTTACCCCATTCGTAAGCTTTGGCTCTATGCACGATGGCAGATAAAGCATCCACTTTGTCATTGTTCAATAGAATGTCAAGTTTAATTACATCTGATTTTCTGAAACCTATCAATTCATAATCAAGTGATGCATAACCCCGTGATATTGTCTTGAGGCGGTCAAAGAAATCGAAAACGATTTCCGCCAGTGGCATTTCAAAAGACAATTCCACTCTGTCAGAAGTCAAATAAACCTGATTTTGAATATTCCCTCTTTTATCAATACATAACTTGATGACTGGCCCAATGAACTCTGATTTCGTTATGATTTGAGCTTTGATATAGGGCTCCTCTACATGCGAGATCAAATTACCTTCCGGCATTTCGGATGGCGCATTTACATCAATTTCGGTCCCATCTGGTTTAACTGCATGATATTGCACCGACGGAACGGTAGTGATTACAGTCATTCCGAATTCACGCTCTAACCGTTCCTGAACAATTTCCATGTGTAGCATGCCGAGAAAACCACAGCGAAAACCGAACCCTAAGGCAGCTGACGTCTCCGTTTCCCACACAAGCGAAGCATCATTCAACTGGAGCTTTTCCATTGAAGCTCTTAATTCCTCATATTCCGAGGTTTCAACAGGGTAAATACCTGCGAAAACCATTGGTTTGACATCTTCAAATCCCTTGATGGTCTCTTTGGTTGGGTTTGAGACGTGAGTAATTGTATCACCAACTTTTACCTCTCTTGCCTCCTTAATACCTGAAATCAGATACCCAACAGTTCCTGCGCTTATGGATTTAACTGGTTGCTGATTGAGCTTCAGAATTCCTATCTCGTCTACACCGTAAGTCTTCCCAGTGTTGTAAAACTTAACTTCATCCCCTTTTTTGATGGTGCCATTGTATACCCTGAAAATAACCTCCACCCCTCGAAATGAGTTGTATACCGAATCGAATATCATAGCCTGCAATGGCGCAGTTGGGTCACCTGTTGGAGCTGGTATCCGATCGACAATGGCGCTAAGTATTTCAGCAATTCCAATACCTTCTTTCGCACTTGCCAAAAGAATATCCTCCTTTTTACAACCAATCAAATCAATTATCTGATCAGAAACATCCTCAACCATGGCTCCAGGAAGATCAATTTTGTTCAATACTGGGATGATCTCAAGATCATGCTCTATTGCTAAATAAAGATTGGATATCGTTTGGGCCTCAATTCCCTGAGAGGCATCGACAACCAATAGAGCTCCTTCGCAGGCGGCAATTGAACGGGACACTTCATAGGAAAAATCGACATGACCCGGGGTATCAATCAAATTTAGAACAAAAGTCTGACCGTCCTTCTGATAGTTCATCTGAATGGCATGACTCTTAATAGTGATCCCCCGCTCACGCTCAAGGTCCATATTGTCCAATAATTGGTTTTGCATATCCCTACCAGTGACCGTGTCAGTTGTTTCCAACAAACGGTCTGCCAGGGTGCTTTTCCCGTGGTCAATATGTGCTATTATGCAGAAATTTCGGATTTTATCCATGCCTTCCAAAAGAGCTGCAAAAGTAAGTTAATAGTTGGAAGGTAAGAAGGTGAAAGTCACTTAAAGTTAAACGTCAATCCTATGGATAATTCTATCAGCTACCGAATCTCGTTCTCCAGGAAACACCAAAATCTACAAAGAACTGCTTGATACCATCATTGCTCCCATATCCGGCAGAAAGGTCTACCAATAGATCATCATTTAAGGCGTATGCAAAGCCACCATCCAACAATACATCAAAAGAATTGCTACTATAGAAACCATAGATTTCGATGAAACTGCTCAAATCGCCAGACACCGGAAATCCAAGGTTTAATACGTAACTGCCCACCGGATCAGACCCATTTCCATCCCAAAAAACACCAAAATTGGTACTGAGGGCCAAATCTTCATTCAACCCCTGGGTATGAGCCAGAACTATGCTTGTTCCAATGTTGTCAGCTTGAAAATCATCGTCCACCGCCGGCAGAAAGAAATCCGCTTGAATTCCAATTTTCGGTTTGTTTCCTTCGCCATTCAGTAGATTTATTTTTGTTCCTAAAGCAAACGAACTCAATCCACCTAGCTCCTGGTCTGATGGCTTCACTTTAATTCTGGTAACACCGAACTGGGTGCGAAACTCTACTCTTTTCATAACACCATATCTAAAGAGTGCAGAATAGACTGCTCCATTTATTTTGTCGTCAATCAGGTCAAAACGGGCTCCATTAATATTCATACCTGTTTGCACCTGAAAGACATTCTTTCCGACGGATAATGGTGTAAATGCCTGGCCTGGTCTGGAAGTAGTAATGGTCTCTGTGTATTGAGCAAATAATGCCTCACAGATAAGGGAGAAAACTATAAAGCAAAAGATCCTCTTCATAGGTGCAGTTTAATACAATCTTAGAAATAATGTTAATAATAGAAGAAAATGAGGCTTATGAGGAACTGCCCAAACTATCTCCGATGTCCTGATTGGCAACTCTCTCTGTGACAGTTTCCGGTTCTAATTCAGGATTAGATTGAACCTTAGCCCCTTCTTTTTCGGCAAAGAATTGCTTCTGGAAAATCAGAATAATCGATACCCCAATAAAGATTGAGGCGTCAGCGATATTAAATACAGGCCATAGTGCCATATACTCTCCACCCCAAAGTGGGACCCAATCTGCTATTCTACCTTCCCAAATGTCTATATAGAACATATCTACAACTTGCCCATGAAACCAGGGAGTTGATGCGTTAAAAGGCGCATTGTCTAAAAGCACACCATAAAGGGCACTATCTATTACATTGCCTACTGCTCCACCCAAAATTAGGGCCACGCACCATATCAAGCCACGGTGTACTTTTTTCTCTACCAGCAGGTACAAATAATATCCGATGCCAACCATGGCCACAAGCCTAAAAAGGGTCAAAAATAATTTTCCATTATCTGAACCCAATTCCATCCCAAAAGCCATTCCCGGGTTGGTCAGGTAATGCAGTTTAAAGAAATTTCCAATTAGTTGAATTTGACCAGCGACACCCATTTCCATGTTAAAATGAACCAAAAGTTTCACTGCCTGATCAATAGCAATAATGACTATACTCAACAAATAATACTTGTAATACCTCACTTTTTCGCGGTAGCGTCCCTATTCATACGACTCCTCAATCCTATTGTTATTTTTTAATCGAAACATTTACTCGGTAATCATTAATATCAATCGTTTCTCCGCCTTCAATCTTGTCGACTAATGTCAAGTTGTTTGCCTGTGTTTCGCGGCAAATATAGGTTCTATTCTCCTCTAAAGCCACCTTGACAATTTCTTCTTTACTTGACAGCTGAACTTCTATCTTATCCTGGACTTCTAAGCCCATATCCTTTCTTAAATTCTGGATACGGTTAACCATTTCTCTTGCAATTCCTTCTCTCTTTAATTCCTCGGTGAGGTTAATATCCAATGCCACAGTCATTCCATTATCACTTGCTACAGTCCATCCTGGAATATCTTCCGTGGTTATCTCAACATCAGCTAATCCCAAGTTTATTTCTTCATCTCCAATATTGAGTATCAATGATTGTTTAGACTCCAATTCAGCTATACCATCTGCGGTTATTTGGTTAATCGCTGCAGCCACAGCCTTCATTTTGGGCCCATATTCTTTTCCCAGCTTGCTGAAATTAGGCTTGATTTTTTTCTTAATAATTCCAGAAGCATCGTCAATGTATTCTACTGTTTTTATGTTAACCTCACTGCTGATTAATTCCTCAACCGCCTGAATTTGCTCCTTCGTTTTTTTACTCAAAATAGGAACCATAATTCGTGAAAGCGGTTGTCTCACTTTGATCTTATGCTTACGTCTCAAGGAATGAACGAGTGATGAAATATTTTGAGCCAGATACATCTGTTCCTCCAGGTCTTTCACAATTGATTTGCCATCGGTTTGCGGGAAATTTTGTAAATGGACCGAAAGGTTCTTTTCACTCTTAACATTCCTATTGAGATCCAAGAATAGCTTTTCCATATAAAATGGTGCAACCGGAGCACCCAATTTAGCTACTGTCAACAAGCAGCTATAGAGCGTTTCATAAGCAGCTCTTTTATCTGGATTAAAATCCCCTACCCAAAACCGCTTTCTATTTAGCCGTACATACCAATTACTCAAATCATCAATAACAAAATTCTGTATAGCCCTTGTGGCCTTCGTTGGTTCGTAATCTTCATATGCCTCTTCAACTTCGCCAATTAACGTATTCATTCGTGATAAAATCCATCTGTCACTTTCAGTTCTGTCTGCCAAAGGAATTTGGTCACCCTCGGAATACTCAAACCCGTCCAGGTTGGCGTATAGTGCAAAAAAAGAATAAGTATTATATAGTGTTCCGAAGAATCGACGTTGCACTTCCAATACTCCATCTAAATCAAATTTTAGGTTGTCCCATGGATTAGCGTTAGAGATCATATACCAACGCGTCGCATCGGGACCAAACTTATCAAGTGTCTCGAATGGATTGACTGCATTCCCCAGTCGTTTTGACATCTTGTTGCCGCTTTTATCCAAAACAAGCCCAGTAGATACCACATTTTTAAATGCCACACTGTCAAACAACATTCCAGCAATTGCATGGAGGGTAAAAAACCAACCCCGAGTTTGATCTACCCCTTCACTGATGTAATCGGCGGGATAGCTCTCCTCAAATACTTCCTTGTTCTCGAATGGATAATGCCATTGGGCATATGGCATGGCTCCAGAATCAAACCATACATCTATCAAATCCGGCTCACGCATCATTTTCTTACCAGAGTCACTCACCAAAATAACATCATCGACATACGGTCTGTGCAAATCAATTTCTTCCATTCCTTCAAAAGGAGATTTGTCCATGAATCCCGCAGCAATGGATTTCTTAATTTCATCTTGCAGTTCCGCGATAGATCCAATACACTTCTCCTCCTGACGATCATCAGTAACCCAGATCGGTAGTGGCGTTCCCCAAAACCGTGACCTACTCAGATTCCAGTCAACAAGATTCTCCAACCAATTACCAAAACGACCAGTTCCCGTTGATACAGGCTTCCAATTAATTGTCTTATTTAAAGCCACCAACTTATCTTTCATAGCAGTGGTTCGGATAAACCATGAATCTAATGGGTAGTACAAAATAGGTTTATCGGTTCTCCAGCAATGTGGATAGGAGTGTTCGTACTTTTCTACCTTAAACGCTTTGCTCTCTTCTTTTAATTTGATAGCTATTAAGACATCGGTAGACTTGAAGTCTGGATTCGATCTGGTCTCATTGTCATAATATTCCTCCCTAACATACCTTCCAGCAAAATCTACAATTTCATCTACGAATTTACCCTGCTTATTAACCACTGGAACGTCAAACCCATTGTCGTCTTTAACAGTTATTGCTGATATATCATTCTCCTTACAAACTCTGAAGTCATCTGCGCCAAAGAGTGAGGCAGTATGAACGATACCTGTACCATCTTCCGTTGTTACAAAATCTCCAGGAATCACGACAAAAGCTTTCCCCTCAGGTTGTACATAAGGCAGTAATTGTTGATAGGACACATCAAACAATTGCTCACCAGTATAGGATTCACCTATTTCAAAAGGTATCAGTTTTTGCCCTGGCTCATAATCCTCCAACTTAAGTTCGCTTGCTTTCTGATTAAAGTATGCGTTAACCCTTTCCTTCGCCAGAATTACGCTGATTGGTTTGAAATCATACTGATTGAAGGTTTTTACTTTGACATACTCAATCTTTTTACCTACCGCTAAAGCGCAATTCCCGGGTAATGTCCAGGGGGTTGTGGTCCAGGCAACAATATATAAGTCTTCCTCACCATTAAAAAGAAGTGCAGACTTCTCATTCTTAACCACCTTGAATTGAGCTGTAACAGATGTATCCCTAATGTCCTTGTAAGTGCCAGGCTGATTTAATTCATGCGAACTCAACCCAGTGCCCGCAGCCGGGGAATAAGGCTGAATTGTATAACCCTTATAGAGCAAGTCCTTTTTGTAAAGTTGCTGAAGCAAATGCCAAAGGGATTCGATGTATTTAGGCTGAAAAGTTATATAAGGATTTTCAAGGTCAACCCAATAGCCCATTTTGCGAGTGAGGTCGTCCCAGATGTCCTTAAATTTCATTACTGCTTCACGGCATTTCCTATTGTATTCTTCAACAGTAATTTTCTTACCAATATCTTCCTTGGTAATGCCCAGCTCTTTCTCAACCTGAAGTTCAACAGGTAGACCGTGGGTATCCCAGCCGCCCTTTCGCTTCACTTGAAATCCTTTCTGGGTTTTGTACCGACAAAAAATGTCCTTTACCGTTCTCGCCATCACGTGGTGAATACCCGGCACCCCATTTGCGGAGGGTGGTCCTTCATAGAAAGTGAAGGTTGGCTTCCCCTCTCTATTGCTAATGGATTGCTCAAAAACATGGTTTTCTTCCCAATAGCTAAGCACTTCCTTTGCAAATGCCGGATAATCCGGAGACTTGTATTCTCTATACTTCACGATGATGCCTGAAAATTTGAGGGAGCAAAATTATTTCTTTTGGGGAACCGAATCGATTATTCCCTTATTATTTTCCTTGACCCGTAAAAGCTCCATGTCAATCTCCTCGTCTTCCTCTTCAGTATAGAATTCATCAAAGCTCTCAATCAAAGGGTGTTGTTGAGGATCTCTTTTCCCTGAGTCAAAAGTGAGTAGAAGAGATGGCAGGACAATAAGATTAGTAAACATAGCTATGAGCAGGGTGGTGGAAGTGAGCACACCTAGTGCAACTGTTCCCAAAAAATCTGATAATGCGAATATAACAAAGCCGAAAAAAAGTATGATTGAAGTATAAATCATACTCGCCCCAGTTTCTCTCAAACTCTTACTAATTGCAATGGGTACAATAAAGGAATTAGCGAATAATTCCTGCCGGTATTTGGCCAAAAAATGAATTGAGTCGTCCACTGAAATACCAAAGGCAATACTGAAAATAATGACGGTACTGGGCTTTAGAGGCACCCCGAAATAACCCATCAAACCGGCAGTAATTATCAATGGAATCAAGTTGGGAATCATGGAAATAATAATCATTTTGACATTCCTGAACAGGATAGCCATAATGATGGAAATAATGAAAAAGGCAATTAAGAGGCTTGTTTGTAAGTTCTCAATCAAAAATTTGTTTCCCTTAATAAAAAGGAGAGTTGTACCAGTTACGGTCGCGGTCATTTTTGTACCCTTAAATATTTCTTCAATCTTTGGCTGAATGACTTGCGATACCAATGAATCCATTTTCAGTGATCCAATATCCGCTACCCTCAAGGAGATCCTTAATTTTTGTTTGGTTGAATCAATGAAAGCAGCCGATACTCCAAGGCTGTCAACCTCGTCATCGAGGTATTTCAAGATGAAAGGAGCATCCCGACTATTGGGCAGACTATACAAAGCGGGATTGTCATTGTAATAAGCCTGTCGTGCAGCTTTAATTAAACTAACTACGGAAACCGGCTGAGAAATGTATTCAATGCTGTCAAGAAACAGTTCGAACTCCTCTGCTTTTTTTAAATTTCTCAGGTTAGTAACACCCTTTTTAGTACCAGTATCTACTATAATCTCTAAAGGCATAACACCACTAAAGTTCTCTTCAAAAAACCTCAGATCTCGTTTGATATCACTCTTTTCCGGTATATCATCAACCATGTATTGAACGGCAATTATTTTGGTCATTCCTAAACCAGAGCCTATAACCAAGGCCGCCGCTACGAGGTAAACAATCCCCCGACGGTTGTGAACTATTTTATCTAGCCAGGTAAGCACACTATCCAGGGGTCTAAATTCCAGGTGTCTTAAGTTTCTTGGAGTAGGATCTGGAAGGTAAGAGTATAGTGACGGTATCAGTATTATACTGATGACGAAAGTGGCCATGATATTGATACCCGCAACAATTCCAAATTCTTTTAAAATTACAATATCCGCATAACTGAGGACTAAGAACCCAACTGCAGTGGTAAAATTGGTAATCAGAGTTACTATACCTATTTTCTCTATAATCCTACTTAATGCTTTAAGCTTATTACCATGAAGCTGATACTCCTGGTGATATTTATTCAGAAGATATACACTATTTGGAATGCCAATAACCACGATAATGGGGGGTATTAAGCCAGTCAACAAGGTAATTTTGTAACCAAAAATGGCCAATGTGCCAACGGACCAGATCACAACAATTCCAATAATTATTAACGGAATAACTACTGCATTGATGGCTCTAAAAAAAAGGAATAGGATTATTCCCGTTATTCCTATCGATAGTATCAGGAATAAATTAAGCTCATTTTTTACTTTGCCGGTAATTACACTTCTAGTATAAGGCAGCCCGGCGTAATGTAAATCAATACCCGTTACCTTAGAAAATGCGTCTCCTGCAAATCTGATGTCATCAATGAGTTGGGCCCTGTTAGCTGAATTTAGAACCTCCTTTCTTACAGTCAGTAGAAGTAATGTTGCGCCATTTTCTTCATTCACTAACTGACCGCTATAGAACTTTAATTTTAAGGCTTGTTCAAATAATAGATTTAAAGAATCCTGATTGTCAGGAATTGTTTTAAATATTTGCTTTAGTTTAAACTGCTTGGTCTGATTGTCTTTAACCAGCTTAGGAAAATTGGGCAAAGCCAATACGTTTTTAACCCCTTCAAGTCTGGTTAATTCCTCCGTCAAGTATTTAAAACGCCTAAAATTTTCTAACTCGTAAATGGAACTATCACTTAACCCAATTGCCAGAATATTACCGTCTTCCCCGTACTGCTCCTTAAATTGCTGGAAAAATTTCATCTCAGGGTCTGTCTCCGGTACCGTCTTGGCTAAATCAAATGACCACTCGACCTCCTGGGCCTTCTTGGCCATGAAAATGGTAATCAGTGCCAGTAAGACGATTAAAACCCGTCTATAGGTAAGAATAATATGGGCTATGTATCTCCACATTTTAGAAGGCCGCAAAGGTAAAAGAATCAATGAATCATACCCACGATTTAACCACCAACATTAATTCTCTTATAGATTGAGCACGTACCTAGTAAGCCTTTGATCCGGGAACAGAGATGCCATTAATTTTTCTGTAAATTGACAAAGCATGTGAATCTGTCAAGCCTGATATAAAGTCAGTTATTACGAGAAGCACCTCATACGCGGATATACCAGGTTGATCCATCACATAGCTATATTCCTCAGGCAGTAACCTTACAATACTTCTTTCTTTCCCTGAAAATTGATTGGGGCTGAACACTTTGTTGAATGCAGCTACTGAAAATATCTCGAGTAGGCTGTCGATGACACGAAATCCGGCTGCCTCCCTTTCCATCACCTGTTCACATCGGTATATTTTTTGAATTGAGAGTTTTTCTATCTTTTTAAGTGCAATTGAAGATGGAATTTCAGCAGTTAGCGCCTTATCAAAAGAGCCCTCCAATAAATAACTTTCCTGCTCCATAAATAAGTCAGAGACTTCATTTACTAATTTACCAATTGCCATGGCTCTTAAAACAGCAATTTTTTCATCATGACCAATAATCTTATCCAGCTTTTCCTCATCATAGCGGTCACCAATTATTTCTGACAACAGATCTCTGGTTTGATCAAAGGTTACCAGGCCAAGACGACAACCATCTTCGAAATCAATAATATTGTAGCAAATGTCATCTGCGGCTTCGACGAGAAATGCCAACGGATGTCTACACCAGATCGCCTCATTTTCTGACAACTTTTGAAGTCCATTTGTTTTGGCCAATTCGGCAAAAATTGCTTGTTCACTTTGAAAAAAGCCGTATTTCTTTTGACTTTTTCTCTCCTTATCAACTGTCTCAATAAGAGATTCTCTCGGATATTTCGTAAAGGCTGCTAAGCTGGCAAATGTCAATTTCAAACCATGGGGGCCTCTTCTGTTCAATATGCGAAAGCCCTGGGCATTACCTTCAAAATTGGTAAGATCCGACCACTCCTTTTCATGAACTTTGTCCTGAAAGGACTGACCTTTTTTATTGTTGATAAAAAAATCAGAAATAGCATCCTCACCAGAATGGCCAAATGGTGGGTTTCCGATATCGTGAGCTAATGCCGCCGCAGCCACAATTGCGCCGAAATCAAAAGCGGTAAAATGACTGGCTGATAAGTCACTGTGCTTTTCAATGAGTCTTTCTCCAACACTTTTTCCCAATGAACGGCCAACGCTTGAAACCTCAAGGCTATGTGTGAGCCTGGTATGAACGAAGTCATGTTCTGGCATTGGAAAAACCTGGGTCTTGTCCTGTAATCTCCTGAAAGGGTGAGAAAAAATTATCCGATCATAATCAACTTCGAATGCGCTTCTCAATTGACTCTCATTCTGAGGTTTTACCTCTTTTTCACCGGTACGCTGATATGATAATAGTTGTAGCCAATTCATTTGTGGGTCCGCAAGTTGGCTATTTTCTCGTATTCATCAAATATGAACTTCAGGTAAAAAGTTCATTATTTTTTTTCTCCGATAAGTGAAAATTGAATCGAGCTGCTTTTTAACCATAAACGTATTAATCAGCTTTCCTAAGAGACCCATGGGAAGCTTATAATGAATAATGTCGGTTATTTCAGTTCCTCCTTCCACTTCTTTAAAGAAATGCTTGTGATGCCAGAAGGTGTAGGGACCAAATCGCTGCTCATCAACGAAATAATTCTCCTCCAAAACTTGTGTTATTTCAGTAACCCAATTCACTTTTAAACCATACATAGGACTAACCTTATACCTGATTATTTGACCAGGATACATTTTTACATTTCCGCCTTCTATGATGTGAAAACCCATATGATCTGGTGTAATCACCTCGAGGTTTTCCGGTGATGAAAAAAACTCCCAGGCTTTGGATAAAGTCATGGGTACCAATTGTTGTTGTTCAAGCTTGTGCATTGCTCGTGTTTAGTCTCATCTAGTATTAACCGATGAGATGTCGATTTGTCTTTTGTTTTACGAAAAAATATTAATCGATAGAATAGAGGTGGTCATCGAATTGGTTGCCTGAATTATCGAATAACTCCAAACTGCTTACAATTACACCGTATATTAGAATTGTTAAACAGATAGCAATAGAACCAAAATATTAAGTCTGTTAGACAGGTTTATTTATGGATTATCGAAAGAACCGGGTTTTGGCCCGGTTTTTTTATGCCTCTCATATTAATCATCCTACAAGGGTGGGGCTTCTTAGATTATAAACCACTTATAACAAAAACTCTACCCGATCTAAAGCCATTGACAGCACTCCATGCAGAGGTAATTAGCAAGTCAATAGTACCATCACCATCAACGTCTCCAAGCCCGGTGGTATCAAAGCCAAACGTATCTCCCATAGTTTTACATGTCCAGGCCCGAATGAGTGACCCATCTTTTCCAGAATGTAACCGAACCTTTCCTCCGCCCGGCGCAGCCTCACTGAATTGCCAGCTACCCACTGCGACGTCAGCATATCCATCTTTGTTCACGTCGCCGCAATCTGACACGCCAATTCCAAAGCCTTCGCCATCTGTGTCACCAGACCAGGTGTACAAATTATTTCCATCCTTTCCGGAGTAGACATAGGCTCTTCCTCTACCCTGACCACCACCACCATTGGACCAGTCAGATGAGTACAAGTCAGGATAACCATCCGAATTAACATCCCCAAGTACAGACATAAACATTCCTCCGAACCTTGACCCCTCAGAGTCAGCCTCTAAAACAAAATCCGGTTCATTATTCATTCCTCGAAAAACGTATGTTCGACCTCCATTTTCCGGTCCGGCATTAGGCGCTCCAACCATAAGGTTAGTCTTTCCGTTCATTACCCGGCCTGCTACTGCCGTGCCAAAAGCATCATCAGTATCTTCACCTTCCCAAACCATCAATTCCTTGCCGTCTTTTCCGGAATACAAGTGAGCCTTTCCTGGATGGATAACTGAGTCACCACTAAAGGGGGCATTAAAAATCTGGAAGGGTTCCCCAACCAAAATATCACTATGCCCGTCACCATTGACATCATCAACCCCAGACAAATGAATGCCTAAACCGCCTGCTTCATCTCCTTTAAACGAATGAATTAAGCTGCCATCTTTGCCCGAATAGGCAAATGCAGTACTTGCAAAAGGCGCACCTGCCACTACATCTGGTATACCATCATTATTGATATCCCCCCCGTATTCTATCCCCATTCCAAGCTGCCCATTTTCTGCCTCTCCTATTACAGACCAAATCAATTTACCATCAGAACCAGAATAGACATATATTTTGCCCGCATTGTTACCTCCTTCATCATTGGTTGGTGCGGAAGTCACCATGTCGTTAATATCATCACCATTGACATCACCAACATTTCTGGCTATCCATCCAAATTGATCTCCAACCGCTTCACCAACCCACTCGTGAATAACCTTGGTTTCCTCCACAAATGGATCTTCAATCTCTTCTTTAGATGGAAACAGCCGGGCTAACCTGGGGTCATCTTGTATTTTCTGATAGATAGGGAAAGCCTGAATATTTGTAGTATTCACAGTATTGGTCTCCTTAGCTTTTAGAAAGGTTTCGAATCCACCATCAATGTCATCGCTATTGATCTGGGCCACCCCCATTTGCATGAGAGTTCTTCCGTTGGTTGCATCAATTGTAACAGCCTTTTGATATGAGGTAATAGCATTGGAAAAATCTTGAGCCCCACTGTAGGCATTACCCAAAGAATTCCAAACACCAAAATTGTTTGGCTTTGCTTTTGAAAGAGAGTCCAAAAGCGTAATCCCTTCTTCCGTTTTCCCTTGTCCAACTAATCCGTTCGCCTTTTGTAACAAAGCATCAAATGCAGGGTTTTCTGCTTGAATTGTTGGTTGCTGACCTTGAGGTTGACAGGCCGATAAAAAGATTAAAACATAAACAGTATGGAATAATTGTCTCATCGTTAGTTTTTTGTGAAAAAACCTCCGAAATCCTAATAGACCGACTATTCCTATAATATTTGACCTGATTTCCAGTTTTTATTCAATGCTAAAGGCCTTTAAAATTTCTCTTGCCACGCGACTTTTGTGTACTTCATCAGCGCCGTCATAAATCCTCGCACCTCTTTCGTGCCTGTACCAATAAGCCAACACTGTGTCATCAGTAACGCCAAGTGCTCCATGAGTCTGAATGGCGCAATCCAGTACTTTGTCCAATACTTGTGCTACATAAAATTTGATGGTGGATATTTCAATTTTGGCCGATTTAGTCCCTTCTTTATCAATTTTTTCTGCGGCGTCTAAAACCATTAGCCGGGCAGCATTAATTTCAGCCCTACACTCCGCGATCCAATTTTGAATAGTCTGTTTATCTGCCAATTTCTTGCCGGGGGAAATCTCCCTACTGACTGCTCTGCGGCACATAAGGGCAAAAGCTTTCTCGCAAATGCCTATCCACCGCATGCAATGATGAATACGACCCGGGCCTAAACGATTTTGAGCAATGGCAAATCCCGCCCCTGCTTTTCCCAGCAAATTGGACTTGGGTACCCTACAGTTTTCAAACTTTAT
>JAJCYL010000735.1 GCA_029262955.1 Cytophagales bacterium
ATACCACTTAAACTTTCGGCGTCATCAGGATCATTTCTTATTGTCTCAAAATTGTCTTGCCCCCAGTTATACTTGCTTAAACCATCTCTTGTCCCGACCCATAAATCTCCTCTGAGGTCTTCATAAATATCAAAAACATAACTGTTACCCAAACTTGTTGAGTCACTCCTAAAGCGTTCATAAACTTTAAATTCAACGCCATCAAATCGATTTAATCCGGACCAGGTACCCACCCAAATAAATCCATACTTATCCTGCTTTATGGCCGACACTGTATTCTGCGAAAGCCCTTCGCTAAAGTGTTCAAATTTGATATCCTTCTCTAAAAATCCACCCTGCCCAAAAGTCACCAGCGATAGCAGGTAAAGAACAGAAATAGAGAGACTTTTCTTGTACTTTATAAATGCCACATTTTTGCTTTTAGCACTAATCAAGTTTAACAAAATCCCGGCAATTTTTTGGGTGAATTATTAAAGTCTGATACATACACCATAGTATTTTGAGCAATTCGACCGGAATGGAGGTAAAACTCTCTATTAACTTGTAAAATAACTTGTAAAAAGATTTCTCGGATTGAGTATTCGTCTAAATCTGGTAAATTAAATCCATAATCCTTGCCATTATGCAAATAATAGAATCACCAAAAATTTATGACGCCATAATTGTTGGATCTGGAGCCGGGGGAGGTATGGCTACAAAAATCCTCGCAGAAGCTGGTTTGGATATCGCTGTAGTGGAAGCAGGTCCAAACTTCGATCCTCAGGATCCAAAACAAATGACCCAACTTAAATGGCCCTGGGAATCGCCAAGAAGAGGGGCTAATAATCACCGGGCTTTTGGTGATTTCGATAGTGCATATGGTGGCTGGGAAATTGATGGAGAGCCATACACCAAAACTGAAGGCACGGAGTTTGATTGGTTTAGATCGCATATGCTTGGGGGCAGAACCAATCATTGGGGAAGGATATCGCTCAGATTCGGACCTAAGGACTTTAAAAGAAAGAATACAGACGGACTAGGTGATAATTGGCCAATCAGTTACGAAGATGTCAAACCATATTACGACAAAGTTGACAAACTAATTGGTGTTTTTGGAAGCAAGGAAAATATGGCCAATGAACCTGATGGATTCTTCTTACCTGCTCCAAAACCCAGGTTACATTAGCTTTTTTACATCAAAGGTGCCAAAAAAGCCAATGTTAAGGTCATACCTTCCCGGCTTTCAATTCTTACGAAGAGAATAAACGACGATAGAGGGGTATGCTTCTATTGTAGTCAGTGCAGCAGAGCTTGTTCAATTCATGCAGATTTTTCTGCCGGCACCTGCCTCATTTCTCCTGCCCGAAAAGCTGGTCACAAAGTAGATCTTTTCTTAAATGCCATGGTGAAGGAGGTTACTACTAATAGTGAAGGGCTTGCAACGGGTATTTCTTATATCAATAAAGTGGACCGAAAAGAATATGCGCTAAAGGCTAAGACGGTTGTTCTTGCCGCATCTGCCTGTAGCTCTGCCAGGATTTTGCTCAATTCAAAAAGTAGTCAACATCCAAATGGCTTAGGGAATGGCAGCGACATGATAGGAAGATATCTACATGACTCCACCGGAAGTAGTAGGACTTTTTTCATTCCAGACCTAATGAATCGAAAAACATACAATGAAGATGGCGTTGGTGGTATGCATATTTATAGTCCCTGGTGGTTGGATAACAAAAAGCTCGATTTTCCTAGAGGTTATCACATCGAAGTTTGGGGCGGCTTAAACATGCCTTCTTATGGTTTTGGATTCGGCGCCTCTGATCTTAACAAATACATTGGCGGAACTGTGGGAGGATATGGAGACAAATTGAGGGAGGACGTTAAGAAGTTTTACGGGTCCGTAATGGGAGTTTCAGGTCGGGGAGAATGCATTGCTCGAAAAGACAACTATTGTGAAATAGACCCGACCACCGTAGATGAATGGGGAATTCCGGTTTTACGTTTTAATTATACATGGAGTGATCATGAACGAAAACAGGCCAGGCATATGCACAACACCTTTGAAGAAATCATGTATAATGTTGGAGGTGTTGCACTCGGAGAAAAACCCGGAGCTGAAAAAGATTATGGACTGCTAAATCCTGGAAGGATAATCCATGAAGTGGGCACTACTCGCATGGGTAATGATCCAAGGACTTCTGTAGTAAATCAATATCAACAAATGCATGAAGTGAAAAATGTATTTGTGGTTGATGGAGGGCCTTTCGTTTCACAAGCTGATAAGAATCCAACCTGGACAATTCTAGCTTTATCCTGGAGAACCTCCGAACACATTATTAATCAAGTAAAACAACAAAACATTTAAATTGAATTCTTATGGATAGACGAGATTCAATGAAATCACTGCTTGTAGGATCTCTTGCCGGAGGTTTGGTTTTAAAAGGCTGCGCCCCCGCAACAACGGAAAGCGATCAACAAGCACCTCCTATAGCTGAAAAATACTATGGGAGAACAACTGACGAGATTGTTCGTGATAATAAGCTACTTGAAGAGCATTTCTTCACAATCCATGAATTGGAAACGATTGCCACACTTTGTGATCTAATATTGCCAGCGACCAATAGTGCTGGCTCGGCAGTTGAGGCAGGAGTCCCGGAGTTTATCGAATTTATGGCAAAAGATATGCCTGATCATCAATTACCACTCCGAGGCGGAATCATGTGGCTTGATAGTCAATCGAATAAAAAGTTCAAGCGCCTTTTCAAACTTTGCTCCCCCGAGCAGCATAAAGAACTTCTGGACGAAATTGCGTATCCCAAAATAGATGCGAAGACGCCTCAGCCCGGTGTTCAATTTTTTACACTTATTCGTGATTTGACTCTCACCGGATACTACACCAGCAAAATGGGCATTGAGGATCTTGCTTTTAAAGGTAATCAGCCTAATGTTTGGGATGGAGTTCCGGAAAATGTACTCAAAGATCACAATGTTTCTTATGATCCAGACTGGTTAGCCAAATGTCTTGATACATCCAAGAGAAACGATACAGCGAAATGGGATGATGATGGTAACCTGATAACCTAACAGGGTAAAACAAATCACGATAGAGGCCCTGAAACACACAATCACCTTAAACGCAATGACGCAGTCTATTAGACATGCTCCCTGCCTTGCCTGCCGGCTTCAAAAGGGGGAGTGGAACGCTTGAATTAAAACGTATCGACTCCTCCCTTGAGGGAGGTGCAGGAGGGTGTTTTAAGGTATACTCTCCTCTGTATCTGAACTAATTACTCCAATCCTTCCTCTCAGGGTCTCCTGCAACGGACCCTCAATAAAGTGCATTTCGCATAGGAAGCCTTAGCGGACTGTAATATGGCACAAGCGGACGCTTGCGCCAGGAAGCCTTAGCGGACAACGACCCTTACTGAGCTGCAATTTCTTAATCCTTGGTTTGCCTGCCTACCGGGCAAGGCAGGCTTCACTTCGTTCGATTTCTATACGTACAACGCAAGCATCGAAAAAGGAATTTAAATTCTGGTTGAGTGGCTAATTAAACTGCCTGCATCATTCGCAACTGCTTTTTCAGTTGCTTCAGCTCTTCATTTGCGGCATCAATTTTTATGTCGAACTCCTTTTTTAGCTTATCAGCGGTCTTTGATGCCCTGAAAAATTCCAAATTGTTTTTCCAGGTAGAAATATCATTCTCGATGCTTGTGATTTTTTTACGAAGATTTTGTCCCTGCCTCTCGATTTGCTTCTCAGCTCCGGGACGCCCCTTCATTTTACGGATTTCTATCTCCATGGACAATTGTTCCTTATTGCTCAATTGAGATTCATTCAGTTTGTCTTGAAGTGAGCTTAATACTTCATCATATCGCTGATTCATACCCTTGAGTGCACTTCTTGGCACGAATCCTATTTTTGAAAACTGTGTCTGAATGGTTGCCACAATATCCAAGTCGATTTTATCCGAGTTACTTATTTCTTCGAGTTGATCACATAGCTCCTTTTTCCTCAAGAGGTTTCCTTCAAACTCTTTTTCACTCTCCTTAACTGAAGCTCTCTTTCTATCAAAAAATTCGTCACACGTTGCTTTGAACCTTTTGTAAACATCATTCCTCATTTTTTCAGGGACGGGGCCAATTTCCCGCCATTCCTGCTGAAGTTTCTTTAATAATTCAGCAGTTTTCAAGAAGTCGTCATTCCCCTTGAGCTCCTCTGCCCTAATGACAAGAGTCTCTTTTAGTTTTAAATTATCCTCCTTTTGACCTTCAAGAGATTTAAAGAATTTTGTCTTATTGGCAAAAAACATTTTTAGTGCCGACCAAAATCGGCGATTGATCGATTTCGATTTGTCTCTAGGTAGTCCGCCGATTTTTTCCCACTTCTTCTGCAACTCCTGAATTTCTTTCGTCTTATCATTCCATTCAGTAATTCTGTCGCTTAAAAAAGCACTGTAGTCTTCAATCTGTTCACATAAAGCCGTCTTCTCTACTAAATTTTCTTGAAGCTGATCCTTTATCTCCTCTATGTAGTCTTTCCTTTTTGCATAGATCGTATCTGAAGCTGCTTTAAAGCGTAACCACAACTCTTCCTGGTTTTCCTGGGGCACAGGTCCGATGTGTTTAAAGTCATCGTGAAGATTATTCAACTCGATGATAGTCGATTTCAAATCTTCCTTTAGTGCTAAATCTTCAACTTTTCGACACAACTCAATCTTTAGCTCCAGATTTTTCTTACGGTCCAATTCTTTCAGCTCGAAGTAAATGCTCCGATTGTCATAGAACCGATCCATCAATGCATTATAATTTGCCCAAAGGGTCTTGTTGAACTGTCTTGGAATAGGTCCGGTGCTTCTCCACTTGTCCCTGATGGTATTAATCACCTTGATACTTGTGGTCGATTCCTCGCCATCAACGAGGTCACGCAACTCACCAAGGATCTCATTCTTGATATTGAGATTTTCTTCTTTTTGTCGTTCTAACTGTTTGAAGTACTTCTGTCGTCGCTCACGGAGTATTTGGTAATTGGCCAGTAATTTTTGTGAAACCGGATCTAATTGGAACTTAAAGTCATCCTTTTCACCACCTTCTTCAATAAACTGGGTAAGTGCTAATTCACGTTCTGATTTTTCAATTAAATCAAAATATTTCTTTATCTCACTGAGTGCATGACCAACTTTTGCAATGTCATCTTCTCTAACAAACTCAACTAAAGCTTCTTGTAACTCTTTTTTTGAAGATTTACTGTAGTCAATGGGTTCCGGTTCTACCGTTTGAGAATCCAGATGTTCTGCCACAATGGGAGCTTCCTCTTTTGATTCTTTAGCTGGAGCACCTATTGCAATACCTTGAGCGGAAATCTCAACCGATTCAGTGGAGTCTGTTTTAGGCTCATTTTCTACAACAGGCTCATTCTCAATACTTGGAGTATTTTCTACAAAATCTGGTTCGACATTTGCATCTTCTTGCGCATCTCCCTTGTCATTCGGTTCCTCAGGAACAGCCCCATTTATTTGGTACTCTCCAGCATCATGAGCTGAACTATCAACTTCGGTATTATTGGATGTTTGCTCTTCGGTTGAGTTATCCGATTCTGGTGTGGATTCCTCTTGTTTTTCTATGTCGGAAATTTCTTTTTGAGTTGGTTCATCTTGCACTGCATGATTATCCATTTCTTCAACAGGATCGGCAACAGCGTCCTGCTGATATCCATCGGTGAATTGTTCAGATGTCATATCGTTATCAGTTTCTGGAGATTCAACCTTATTGATCTCAGTGCTACCTAACTCTTCAGTTAGTCGTTCTTTTTCCATTTGGGTATTGTAAAAAATTCTCAGGGAAGAGAAAAAATGAAATAGGGCTTATAACACAAGCCACTTCACACACCCCCAGTTGTTATAACTACAACTGTCACTATATCCCTACATTAGATTGTAGAGTAATTAACAAAAATAACGAAAAATCCGCGGAGAATTAGTTCAATCGTGGGTCGGTAGGATAATTTGAAAATATCTTGAATTTGCCCCCTTTATCATTTAGGATCTTTCTCCATAAAGCATTGGGGTCAAGATCAAAAACTTGTTCTGAACTAGGCTCTCTATAGACAATCCATGATTTAGCCTCAATTTCATCATTTAATTGTCCTTCCGACCACCCGGAATAGCCCATAAAGAACTTCACATCAGCCGTCTTTATTTGAGAGGTACTAAGTAAAAAAAGAATCTTCTCAAAATCACCTCCCCACCAGATACCATCGCTTACCTGTTGACTATTTTCAATTAGCTCAGGACATCTATGAATCATATGTACAGTATCCTGTTGGACTGGTCCACCAACAAATAAATCTCCGGTGAATTCTCCAGCTTCTGTAATGACTTCTTCGAATCTCAGAGAAGAAAGCTGGTTCAAAACAAAACCAAACGAGCCATTCTCATCATGTTCGCACATTAATATGACTGACCTTTCAAAATTCGGATCAGGAAGGAATGGCTCTGAAATAATTAAATCTCCCTTATTTGGATGCTCTGTCTTAAAATAATCAAAGTGCTCCATAATTAAATTAATGTAATGCAGGACAAATTGGCAACGACTCAATCACCTGAGCTTCAAATTCATTTAATTCGTTCATTCTTTTTTCAACGTCAGCTTCCTCAAAATAATTTAAAGCCATGCGAATGAATGACTCTCCGTGTTTAGCTTCAGAAGCCCATAAATTACGATAGAAGTCTTTCAACGGGCCTTGATCCAGGTTTTCATAAACTAACCTGAATCTCTCAGCACCTCTTGTTTCAACTAATGAAGCCAGGAGTAAACGGTCCATAAAGCGCTCCTGTCTGCCTGAACGACATTTTTCAATCAATTGATTCACATAGGGGTCCGGTCCCATCTCTTTCGGTAATTCAATCCCACGTTCCCTCATAATTTCATAAACTGATTTGAAATGCTCCAGCTCCTCAATTGCGGTATCAATCAATTCAGGCAAAATTTCCAAACGGTCAGGGAATTTCGCCACAAAACTCATTGCCATTGCGGAAGCTTTCCGCTCACAATTCGCATGATCTTGTAAGAAACTGTCAAAATCTTCCAATACAGCGTTAATCCATTCCTTCTTACTGTCTACTTTTAAATCAACTCTCAGCTTCATCTTTTCTCTAATGATTCAAATCATTCAAAAGTTGCCGTACGGTGACAAGATTTTGCTCTAATTTCGTACTACAACTATCCAGGGTTGAATGTAATGAATGATCTTGAAAAAATAAGAAACGAGTATTCACAAAATTCATTTGGGAAAAAAGATGTGAAATCAGACCCTTTTGATCAATTTAAAACATGGTTTGATCAGGTTTTAGCAAGTGAATCTTACGAGCCAACCGCTTGTACACTGTCTACTGTAAATGCCGATGGCAGGCCCACTGGTCGAATAGTCTTGTTGAAAGGCTATTCCCAAGATGGTTTTCAATTTTTCACAAATTACAGGAGTAGCAAGGCAAAGGATTTAAATCAAAATCCATTTGGGGCCATCACATTTTTCTGGAAAGAATTAGAAAGACAAATAAGAATTGAAGGTTCAATAAAGAAGCTGTCAGAAAAGGAGAGTGAAAGATATTTCATATCAAGACCAAGAGGAAGTAAAATTGGTGCCTGGGCTTCCCCTCAAAGTGAAATCATACCGGACCGTAAGTATTTGGAAAACTTAGAAAAGGAGTATTCTAAGAAATTTGGTGAAGACATACCCAAGCCAGCGCATTGGGGAGGGTATATACTGATGCCTGACAAAATTGAATTCTGGCAAGGAAGAGCCAGTAGACTACATGACCGCATTGTGTATACAAAAGAAAACAGCTCCTGGAAGATTGAAAGACTGGCTCCATGATGAAAAAGTGCCCTTGACAATTAAAGCTTAATCACAATATCGCTACTCGTATGTCAAATCTGTACCTCGATCGATATGCCTTCTCCACACAGTATATTTCAGACCCTCCAGCGAGTAATCTTCATCTTATTATCACCATTCCCTGCTACAATGAACTACACTTGCTCCGAACACTCAAATCTCTGGAAACTTGTGATCGACCTTCCTGTGCAGTTGAAATTATCGTACTCATTAATGAATCAGAAAATGATAGTGCGGAAATCAGGGAACAAAATATAGCAACCGAAACCGAAGCGGTTCAGTGGGCTAATCAGCACAATTGTATTGGTTTCAAAACACACATCATTTACGCTAATGACCTGCCACACAAGCATGCCGGTGTGGGATTAGCTAGAAAAATGGTCATGGACGAAGCGGTACGACGCTTTGAAAGCATCGAACATAAAGATGGAATTATCGGATGTTTAGATGCAGATGCAGTCTGTGACTCAAATTATCTGGTTGAACTGTATAATCATTTCAATCAACACCCAAAATCTCCTGGTTGTTCCATCTATTTTGAACACCCCCTGGATGAAGAGAATCCAAAGAATATAATCCTATATGAGCTTTTCTTACGATACTATGTAAACGGGCTTCGGTATGCTGGTTTTCCCTATAGCTTTCAAACCGTTGGCTCGAGTATGGCCGTGAGGTCATGGGCCTACCAAAAACAGGGTGGGATGAATCGCAAAAAAGCTGGTGAAGACTTTTACTTTCTCCATCGTATTATTCCACTGGGGAACTATACTGAATTGAACAAAACCCGGGTAATCCCATCGCCAAGAGATTCTGACCGGGTTCCCTTTGGAACAGGTCAATCGATGATTGATGCAAAAAACGGAAAGAAAACCCTCCAGCAGGTTTACAATCCAAAAATTTTTGAAGATCTCAAGATATTTTTAAGTCAAATTGATTCTTTACTCCTAAAAGACAAAATCGGTGAATTACCGGATTCGATAAAGCAGTTTTTGAATCAAATGGGCTTTCCCCGGGAAATTCTCAGATTACGGAAACAATCCTCCACTCCCGAAATTTTCAGAAAACATTTTTTCCAGTGGTTTGATGGATTTATGGTATTGAAATTTGTCCATTTCTCGCGGGACTTTTTTCACCAACAAGTTGAATTGAATTCAGCTCTTAATTGGTTATCAGACATCATCGACGTTAAAGACCTGGAAGAAAATTCGGAAAAAGCTCTTTTAGCTTTGAGACGTCATGACAGACAGAATCAGTTAGACTAAGTCGAACAAGTCTCTGACACCGGGGACTCTCTCCACCGTAAATCCTTCACCATGAGCTACTCCAATGGTTTTACCAAGATCCAGAGATCTTGCCTCAATTAGATCTAAAAATTGAGAACTGGAAATAAAGGTTTCAGGTTCGCTACTGTCGGGGTCATGAAATTGTGAGCCATAGGCTTTAATAGATTCCATCTTTTGGTCCCAGTAATCTGACACATCGACAACGAGATCGGGAGTCACGTAACTGGATTGGATGTAATGATAAACTGCTGCTGGCCGCCATTCCTTTTGGACTTCACCTTCAAAAACTGTTTCAATTTTAGAA
>JAJCYL010000736.1 GCA_029262955.1 Cytophagales bacterium
TAATCAACAGACCCAAAGTTCTGAGGAACTTGTGACTGAACGAATTGCGATGTTTGACCTTCAATCTCTGAAATTGATGGTGGGTTAGAAAACTCCAGGTAGGTGTACATAGGAGGGAAGTACCATGAAAAATTCCAGGGCTGGGTTTTCTGAAGAGTTGCCATCGAACAAATTACTTCCGCTTCCAGATGTGTATTGGAGGGAAAATCTTCCATGACTGCCTGGATAGTCAACTGGTTTATCCCATTGTCGTCCTGGTTGTTAATTGTCCGACCTAATGGATTTTCTTTTCCAAAATGCTTTAACTTAAATTTCTGACTTATCACGGCTGAAAAGGGAGAATTTAGGGCGGTTTCTCTATTTCCATTTACAAGTTTAAAATCGAATAATTGGAAAAATGTCGAGTCAGCGTATAAGAAATTTTTCTCGATGAATTTCTCTTTTCCATCGACCCAAAGGAGCCCTTGTTTTTCGTGAATTCTCAGGACTCTTTCGACTCCGAGAATGTTCTCATTGATTAAACCGGCTAGTGGTGCATAAGTGTATGCAGCCTTCGTTGATTCGCCGGAGTCATCGGTATGGTTATTCACCACACGGTATACAAGCTCTTTTTTACCATGAAATTGATCGTAACTAAGTTCTCCTTTGATGAAAGAAAGAATTAGCAATACACAAGTAAAACCGACCGAAAGGCCAAAAATATTGATAGCGGCATAAGATTTACCATGCCAAATGTTGCGTAAAGCAATTTTGAAATAATTCTTGAGCATACCGTAATTATTTAGTCGATAGCGCCTTCGTAAAGGGCGTACGATGCCAGGCCTGCAAAAACGGATGATATTCCAGACCATTCTTTTTTTAGCTCGGGTTTCTCCAAAGATTTCGAGATCTTCTTCAAACTGTTCTTCCAGGTCTCCCATAATGCTCTCCTGCATTGATTCGGGACAGAACCAATTAAAGAACTTGTAAAGGATTTTCGGAAGTTGAATTTTACTCATGAATCAGAACTTTAACTGGGGCATTAGACTCCAAAGTTTGGTACGTGACTCTTTAATCGCTTGTAGAATTGCCATGCCTGCGGCAGTTGTTTGGAAATACCTTTTCCTACGACCCCCACGTTCATTGGTGGCACCACCCATATGGGATTTCACATAGCCTTTATCCTCCAATCTATAGAGTGTCACATGAACAGAACTGAGGTTAACAGCCCGATTCTGATATTCTTTGATCGCTTTGACAATGGTATTGCCATAGGCCTCTTGGTCCAGAATAGCAACCATGGTCAAGACAACCTCTTCAAATTCACCAAGGTAGGTTTTTGTCATTATTATATGAATTGTAAAACTAATATACGAAGTATTTCTATACGAGTTGTAAAGGAAATAGAAATATCTAATTAGACTGGCTAATCCCGGCAAAGAGCACATGGCAGGATAGGCCGTATAATTTTAGTGGATGATTTGAAAATTAATTGTTGTCGTCCTTGAAATCAATACTCCAATGGGTGCCGTCACAGAAAGGTTTATTCTTTGATCCGCCACATCGGCACAGGGTGAAGTGTTCTTTTGATGCACCTTCTCGCTAAGTAGCCTCAAGGTCGGGCCCTCCCGGTCCCTATCTATTTGCGAAATTTGTTAAATTTTTTACGATATAAGGACCGTTTCGACTTGGGGAGATACCAGGTTTTTGATTCGAACTCATGCAAGGATTATTTATAAGTTTGGGGAGGAAGGTTATTCATCCCCAAACTGAATTTTAATTGTGGGCTAAAGTTGTATCACTGGTGACCATTGGAAAACCAGAATTCCAAATGTCTCTATGCATTTTCCAGGTACCCTCTGCATCTTTTTTCCAGATCTCTAAAAAGCTTCCCTCATCTCCAACTTCCTTCCCATCAATTTCAAAAACCATGACATAGTTTCCTTTAGCAAAAGCAATGTTGTTCCCTCCCTCAATTTCGACTTCCAAATATTCAAACTCTAACAACTCCGGCATTTCTGAAAGCATTGCACGGTAGGCGGGTATGCCGTGTACCTCGGGAGTATTTGGCGGCATGGCCACAATATCGTCCATCAAGACTGCAGTTGCCCGGTCCAGGTCTTTTTCGAATGTGCCCCTCACAAATTCCTGCTCCTGATCCCTAATAGAAATCTTGTCCTGTCCGGTAACGCCGCAATCACAAGGAGGAGCAGCTGGCTGACACCCGAATGCAATAATTATTGGTAAAATCAATAGTCTCTTCATTTTCATAGTTAGGTATTTTGATACTAAAGTTAATCAGCCTCACACGAATAATAAAAATGATTTTGTCAATGCGATGAAATTAAATGGAAATGGGTGGTTGGTCTCAATTGCAGTCTCCAACAGGGATGTTTTATATTTGATCTTTAAGTGGAGATGAGGATAACTAGATTTTTTAGCATTTTATTAGTCGCGACGATTGGCTGTACCCAGGTCAAATTTGAAGTGGGAAAACGCAACGAGGAGAAAATGTTGAGCAACACCGGCATTGTTAATGCGCTTCAAGAAAGCCCTGTAGATAAAATAGTTGAACCGCATGTTCTATCGAGAGTTTTCGGAGTACATGCCGACTCATCGACAATGCTGTCGGATGTGGCTCATCAGATAGAAGAAGAATATATGACCGGTGACATTACCTGTCGCTTAGGAAGATTTATTGGATATGACGAGGTACCAATTCCCTTTTACGAGCTGTTGCCATCTGATTTCAAGAAACAAAATAAGTACCCCGCTATCATTATGTTTTCGGGACATGGTGATATGGAACAGGTGGCTTTTGAAAAATGGACTTATCAAAAAGGTGCAGCACTCCAATTGGCAAAGGAAGGTTTCGTAGTTTATGTAATGGAGAATCGAGGAATGGGAAAGTTGTCCCATTTGGGGGACCACCTAAAAATAGATGCAGTAGCCAGACTGACTGGAGGGTCCTGGTATGGAGAGCTAATTACCGATGGACTATACCTGATTAATATGGTGTTGAGAAAATCTTATGTTGACCCCGCAAGGATAGGGGCTGGAGGAGTGTCCACAGGTGGAGCCTTAAGTTTGATAACTGCGGCTATTGACCATCGAATTAGCGCAATTTATGTGCAAGGTTATTTGGGAAGTTATAAAACAACATTTGGCACCAGGTCTAACCATCACATTTGTAATAATATTGCCGGCATTCTACAAAATTTTGATATGCAGGACATTGCGGCTTCCATCGTGCCGAGGGCGGCGATGTATGTCAATGGTAAAAGAGATACTTTCTATTACCAGGATGCAAAAGCAGCCTTTGACTATGTAGATAAGAGATATCTTGAGCAAGGTTATGAAGGTCAGGCTTCATTTGCTTCGCCAGAAAATACGATTCATGAATTATCGACTGATTTATTAATCGACTTTTTTAATAATAAACTCTGATTCTATATCTAAACGGATTTTTTTTGCCTTAATTACTGGAATTTTATGAGCAAATCTATTAACCATTCAATATTATTCATCTTAATATCCTTCAATAGTTACAGTCAGCAAACGCAATCAGATGGCTATACCAGATATGAACTACTTGAGCCATCATCACAAAGTTTTAGAATAGTCTATGATGTTAGTGCGACGAAGGAAGGTGCCTTGTATTATTTTAATACTTTAAGAAAAGGAAGTGAGCATAAGGTTGATCACGTGTTCGATCTGATGACTGGAAAAGAATTGAAATGGACTATTGTTGATGGAGTACAAGCGAAAAAGAATGGCCACCTCACTGCGAGTAATGACACTGACTATTTGATGGTAACGCTTGCGAGAGCTGTGCCAAAGGATGGAGAGGCCAGATTAAGAATTGATAAAACATATAGAGATCCGGATAGCTACTTTTACGAAGGGGATCAAATTACTTTTGAGAGATCTTTGGGTATTAAGAGGAACTCGGTTGTGTTACCTGAGGGCTATGAAATAACGGGTGTAAATTATCCATCACAAATTGATATTGACAAGGGGAAAATCAAAGCCAGTTTCTTAAATAGTGGCAACAGTGCTGTCAATTATAAAATTATTGCCAAAAAGTTGCCCTCATCAGCACAATTTGAAGCAGGATCAGGAGATGATAGCCCCTGGGCAGGTTACAAACCACGTCCGCAGGGAAGGGATAAATCCAAGGCCAGGATTAAATATCAATTGAATGAGAGAGCTTTTCAGGATCGTGAGATTGTTTATTATTTACAGCAACCCGAGACGCACTCATTCCGCCTGTATCATGATTATACTGAAAGCAGGGAAGGTATTGATAAGTATTTGAATGTGGTCAGGCCAGGAAGCAGGGCGTCAGACCCTTCAGCTTATATACTTGATACAGGTGAAAAACTTAAAGTAGAGACACTGAAAGGAAAGGAAATTAGTGACAAAGGAATTGACATTGGTGAGGAGATAAAGCCTGATACCGAATTGGTTGTAATATGGTTTGACGCTATTAAAAAGGGAGAATCAGCTAGATTGAGAATTTGGGAGACCTATACTGATCCTAATAGGTTCCTGGTTTATAATGAAGAATTAGTCTGGGACCGTGGTTTTGGAAGGAATAGGAATGATGTTGTTTTGCCAGATGGATGGTATTTAACCACCAATGCAATTCCAGCTACCATAGAACAAATGGAAGACGGTAGAATTAAGTTGGGGTATATCAATGATAGACCCGATAATATAGATGTCTTGATTAGAGCAAGAAGGAGATAGAAAGCACTACCAGGTATACTCCGGAGGGTCAATACCATTCATCCGGATGTACAAATTGGCTTTGGCTCTATGATTAGCCATGTGATCCTGGACATAAAAAAAGGCAAAGGCCCTGCTCACCGTATTACCGCTGTGATACATGACGCAAGTTTCATCCAACCCCGCCTGATCGATAGATAATATAATATGAGTAGTGTAGTCGAAACCGGTTTCCAGTAACTGCACTATGTCAGCTTTGGTCATTTTTGAAGCATCTGGTGCATTGGGTTTTACATCAAGACCCTGAACATATCTTTTGGTTAAGAACTCCACAGTATAACCAATGTGGACCATTTGTTCGGCGAATGTCTTACTCACCTCGGTTGGACGATAGCTATATTTTTCTTCAGGCATTGCTTTGGCAACTGCCAGGCAGTGTGCCTTAGCTTCTAACCAGACCGGCAGGTACATTTTGGTAAAATCGGTCTTGGCCTCGGAAGGACTTTGAGCAGCTAAAGTGAAAGAATAGGTCACTATTAAACTGAATAATAGGATGCGTTTCATGAGGGCTGATTAATTTTTGGATTGCCTGAGTGGCT
>JAJCYL010000737.1 GCA_029262955.1 Cytophagales bacterium
TTCCTCTTCTACCACTTCTTCGCCCTTATCCTTTTTCTTCCGGAATTTGGACATGAATCCTTTTTTCTTCGTGGATGTAGTGTCAGACTCAATTTCTGGTTCATCAATTTCTTCAACAGGCGGTGGGGGTTTAACTTTAAGCACTAGTAGATGCCCAAACTCCTTATTATAGTAGTCCTGGTCCTCGTTGAACTTATTATTCTTGAATTCATAACCGAAGCGATAGCGCTCTGTTACTTGCGGTATTTCAGCGACCTGAGCAACCGGTTGTTCACTAACTAATGAATCGGTACTTAAAGAATCGGATAATGTGACATTTGCAGCGACACTAATCCCAAGGGAGTCGTTTCCAACAAAATCCTCTGCCACAAAGAAACCTTCATCTACAACTTCTGTGGTGTCTTCAGGAGAAAGAAATTGATCCTCTCGTTTTATCAGCCGTTGGTCATCATTCTTTCTATACCAGTGAGCTTTATTAAAACCAGGCAAGTAGTCGTATTCAGAGATTAAATCCTTGCGTCGTTTATAAGCTTCGCGGTTAATATCATTCTTGGCCACCTTGACTCTGGTAACGCGGCCTTTTTTATTTTTTCGAACATCGAATCGACTAAAAGGCATTGAATCAATAAAATGACTGAATTGCCTTTTCCTCAATGAGTCCTCAGATGTTGACATTTGGACGGAATCATAAAGCAAATGGGTGGTATAGTAGGCCCGCTCCTTCATTTGATAGGTTGACCTCTTTTTATACATATCCAGAATATAGGTACTTTGATAGGCAGGACATATCATATTACTCCGACATGCGTTCAGGAGAAATACCACTAAAAGTAGAAATACAACTTTAGTGAATTTCATGGAGGGCTAACACAGAATTATATTCAACATACACCTTTAACCTCCTAAAATTGCCAATTATTTCCCAGATAATAAAATCAAGGGATGCCCGCAATTAATTGTATATCGTTTGGAGGCTATTTACTTAACTAACAATCCAGCTAATTATTATTTAAAAGCTGTTTTACTTCTGGATAAATACGGTCGACCCATGCGGTATACATGCGCCCTGATGGGTGCAATCCGTCATTTGCTACTAAAGTGCTATCATTTAGGGCCATCTTGGAAATATCAGTGATATTGATAAATGTAACATTTTTAGTTTCGCAAATCTCCTTGGCTGTAGCATTATATTGGTCCAATTCCGTTGCTATTTTTAACGGATCTTTTTTCTTTCCGAAGGGAGTAACTCCATAGTCCGGTATAGAGACAACGAAAACTTTATCCGGAGTATTTCCGGCAATACTTATAGCTGTATTTAAAAGTTGGGTAAATTCTTTAGTATAAGTCTCGAATGGGTATCCCCTGTATTGATTGTTAACCCCAATTAAGAGTGATACCAGATCATATGTTCTATCAATACCGGCATCCTTTATAGCCGATGATAATTCATCAGTTGTCCATCCGGTAGTGGCGATTATTCTAGGTGATCCTGCTGCAATTCCACCCGAAGTCAATTTCTTAGAAAGTTGAACCGGCCACCTTTCACTTTCTTCGACACTCTCACCAATGGTATAAGAATCACCCAGGGCCAGGTAAGTAAGCTCTTTATCAGTTGTTTTCATCTTGCGCTCCGTTTGTACTTTGGAAGTACAACTTAAGATAAGTAGAAAGATCATAAAATTGATTCCTGATTTTGTCATATCATTTCTTTCAATTCTGATTTTAATTTACGATTTAAGCTTTGCACTACAAGCTGGTATGAATTGTCAATCCAGGTGATCAGCTCTATATCCGACACTGAGTGGTCTATTTGAACTGTTATCCAGTGTTTCTTATTCATATGATAACCAGGGGTGACACTCTCATACTTTTCTCTAAGTTCAACGGCAAATTCCGGGTCGCATTTGAGGTTAACGCTTAAAAAATTATCCACTCCGGTGAGTGCAAACATTTTACCCATCACTTTGAATACCAGGGTATTGGTATCAAAAGGAAATTCTTCAGTCACACCGGGTTTGCCCAAACAGTGGTCACGAAATTCTTCAAGGTGCATTTAACTCAGCCTCTTTATGAGCCAAATAATAAAGGCCATGATGAAAATAATAATAGAAAATTTATTAATCCCATGCATCATTCGAAGGTTGAAACTAGGCTTGCTATTAGGGTCCTTCTTTCTGAAGAAATAGGTTAAGACCTCACTAAAGTCAAAATAGCCCTTAGATGAGTCATCTTGTCGTTTCTCTTTATTATCCATGTATCAATCTTCAATTCCTGCCATTACTTGCTCTGCTTCAACCCACGCTCCGTCATCTTTTATGAGTTGAATGAGTTCATCCAATGCACTTTCTGACGGTATGGCCCTTTTCATGACTTCCTGCCCTTTATAAAGTGTGATTTTCCCCTTTCCAGATCCCACATAGCCGTAATCTGCATCTGCCATTTCACCAGGCCCGTTCACAATGCAGCCCATGATGCCAATTTTTACTCCTTTCAAGTGATCAGTTCTTTTACGGATCATAGCAGTTGTCTTTTGAAGGTCAAATAGTGTCCTGCCACAGGATGGACAGGAAATGTATTCAGTTTTGGACATTCTCGTTCTAGCTGCCTGGAGAACGCCAAATGAAGTAGTATTACTGATTTTTACATCCAATAAAGGATCTGTTGTAGATTGGTTACTTATGGATAGCCAGGCACCATCACCAAGTCCATCTATTAATAAACCACCAATATCTGTCGCGCTATAAAGTTGTAATTTGTCATTTGGGAGGTTCTGATAGACTCTTTTGATCACTACCGGTAAGGTCAACTCTGTTTCCAATAGGTCATACATCAGTCGTCTCAACTCAGCATAGCCGTGATCGTTATTCGTTTCAATTACAAGGACAAAATTCGATCGAATCCGTAAAAATTGGAGAATCTCTAAAGAGAGCTCATGAATGTTCAGTAAGAGAAAGTTTAGTTTTTCATGAAGTTGATTGTCAACAACTTCACTCACTCTGTGTAAGGGATATTTATTTGACTTTTCTTCAATTTTCAGCCACTCCTTGTATTCCAATATCTCGCGAAGCCCGTTGGGGAGCATAAATTGAATTGGTTTGTCACCAGAGTAG